>CAKTFL010000174.1 GCA_934555855.1 uncultured Sphingomonas sp.
CTCCTGCGGCGACGCGGCCCCCGCAAGGCGGTCGTCGATCGTCCGGCAGCCACTCCCGGCGAGCAGGAGCGCAAGCGCGCACAACGCCCCGCCTGTCACCGCCCTAGACACGCCGGAAGACGAGCGACGTGTTGACGCCGCCGAAGGCGAAGTTGTTCGTCATCGCGTACTCGGCGTCGAGCGTGCGCCCCTCGCCGGAGATGTAGTCGAGCTCGGCGCAGTCCGGATCGGGATGGCGCAGATTGAGCGTGGGCGGGTACCAGCCCGTCACAAGGGACTTCACGGTGAGCGCGGCCTCGATGGCCCCGCACGCGCCGAGCGTGTGGCCGGCGCGCACCCCGCCGAAGAAGCGGGCGGCAGGCGAAACGCCCCCGGCGAACAGCGCGGGGTCCTTGCCGACAATGGTGACGGCCACCCGCGACGCGCACACGGGTGGCGCGGCATAGGCGGTGAGAGCGGTTCCCGCGCGGCCGATGACGCGACCCGGACTGGCCGTCGTCTGCGCCCCCGCAGCCGTGACGATCAGCGTCGTTCCAACGGCGAGGCCGGCCATGGCAGCAACTCGAAAGACATACGTGTTTGTACCCACCTATTACCTCCGCGTATCTGAGTCGTGATCGCTCAAACGGTCATGAAATGGACATGGTCAGAAGAATCGGGCGTGGTCTTGCAGTCTTCTATACTGTGCTCATACTGTGTCGCAACGGAATCGACCGTCGGGAAAGAGGTGGGCACTCCCTATGCGGCACTTTATTCTTCGTATCGCAAGGCGATGGCTTGGCTTTGCGTGTGCGCTGACGCTTGCTGGCGCGACAACGGCGCAGGCGCCCGTTTCCTCCGCGGCGGCGACGCCATGTCTTCAGGGGCTTCAGGCGCAGCAGGCGAAGGAAAGTGCGCCCGGTTACAAGCCCAAGGCGAAGAAGCGCGGATGGCTCACCGCGATCGGCGCGGCCGGCGGGGTCGGCATAGGGGCGTTGGTCTGTCGTGGGAAGAACGGCGCCGACAAGGTCAAGTGCATGACCGCTGCCGGCATCGGCGGCGGCGCGCTGGGCAACATCCTCGGCAAGAAGCTGGATGCCGCCGAGCAGAAGAAGGTCGCGGAGGCTTCCTATGCCTCCGCTTTCTCCGGGCAGCCTGCCATCCTGTCGTTCGATCACGGTTGCGCGGTGGTGCAGGCGAGCAGTCCCTTGCAGTTCGAACCGCGTGACATCGAACTGTCGATCGAATCCGACGTCGCCGTCCCGTCCGGCGTGCTGCGCGCGGTGGGGGAGCCGCAAACGGTCGCCAGCGCCACTCCGGTCCAGGCGACCGCCGCCACCTCCCGAAAGCCGCGGCGGCAACTGGCGGCGAACTCCAGCGCCTTTGTGATGGGATCGGTCGCAGGCGGAAAATGGCTGCTGATCGGCAGCGGCAATCCGGACCAGGGCTATGTCGGGTCCGGTTATGCGCCCGCGGCCGGCTGGGTCCGTCAGCCGGGCATCGCCGTGCCACCTGACGCTGCGCCTCCCGCCCGAACCGTGCAGGTCAAGGCGGAGCTGCCCTGCTGGACGAGCAAGGTCACGATCAGGAGCGAGGGCAAGGACGCGCAGCAGGACACGGTGGACGCCCGCCTTTGTCGCGGACCCGACGGGGTGACCGAGGCGCCGCCGGTACAGGCATAAGGCGGTGGCGGACGCGATGTCGTCCTGGTCGTCACGAATCGCCGGATGGATCGTCCTGCGGCGATGGTTCATGCTGGCGGCGGCCATGCTGCTGGCGGCTTTGGCCTCGACCGGGCTTGCCCGCCTGGACGTGAAGCACGACTATCGCCTGTTCATCGGGGCCGGAGATCCGGAGCTGCGGATCGCCGATCGGCTGGATGGGCGCATCAGCGGCGGGCGCGAGACGCTGGCGCTGGTCTATCGCCCGGCGTCAAGGGCGATCTTTGAATCCACCTCGATGCTGCAACTGGCCAAGGTGGCGGACCTGGCCTCGCGCTTTCCGGGGGTCGCGCAACCGCAATCGCTGATGACCGCGCGGAAGCTGGTGCGCCTGTCCGATGCCCCCGGCACCGGCGATCCCCGCGACGGCTGGCGGGCGGTGCCCTTCATCCATCCCGACGGGCTGTTCGACGATGCCGGGCTTGCGCGAATGAAGCGCGACGCGCTGGCCACGCCGACCATCGGCGGCCGGCTGGTCGCCCGTGACGGGTCGAGCGCGCTCGTGCTCCTGCCGGTGGACCTCGGCACCGATCCAACCCTGCGTCACACCCGCCTGACCGCGCTGCACGCTGCTGTCGACAAGGCACAGGTCGATCTGGCCGGCCTGCGCGCCGGGGACCGGCTGGCGTTGATCGGTGCGCCGCTGTTCGATTCGGCGCTGGCCCAGATCCTGCATCGCGACGTGATCCGGCTGGCGCCGATCGCACTCGTCCTGTTCTTCGGGCTGCTGTTCGTGCTGTTCCGCAATGTCGGTCACGCAGCCACGGTGTTGCTGGTCGTGTTCCTGTCGTGCGTCGCGGCGCTGGGAACGCTGTGCCTGCTTGGCGTTACGGTCACGATCCTCGTCTGTTCCGGGCTGCTGCTCGTCGCCACCCTGTCGGTCGCCGAGGCGCTGCACGTCGTTACCGGCTTTACGCTTCACCGCCTGGACGGCGACCCGCCGCTCGTCGCCATGACCCGCGCGCTGGACGCCAATCTGTGGCCGATCGTCACCACCAGCGCGACCACCGCGATCGGGGAGGCCGTGCTGCTGTTCAGTGCCTCCCCGGCGGTGCAGGACATGGGGCTGGTGATGGTGTTCGGCGCGATCTACGCGGTCGTGTTCACGCTGCTGTGCGTGACCGCGCTCGCGCCGTTGGTGCGCTCGACCTCGCCCGCCCTGGTCGGCGCGGCGGGAGGGCTGTTCGCGAAGCTTGCCGACCTGAGCGTGCGCCACCCCGCCCGGATGCTGGGCGCGAGTGCCGCGGTGTGCCTGTTGCTGGTGCCGGGCATCGCCTTCACCCGGCTGTACGACACCATGCCGGGGTGGTTTCAGACCGGCACCGCCTTTCGCCAGGGTCTTGATCTGCTCAACCGCGACTATGTGGCGGTGGAGAGCTTCACCCTGGCGACGCCCGTCACTGACAGGTTGCGCGCGGAAGGCTCGAACTGGCCGCGCGAGGGCAAGAGCCTTCGCGCGGAGGAAACGCTGGACGGCGCCATCGCCGCGTTGCCCGGCGTGCGGCATGTGATCGGGCCGACGGTGGCGCGCGACACGCTTGGCCGGCGCCTGGCGGAGGCGCCGGCCGGGACGAGCAGCCTTGCCCTGACCCGCGCACAGGCCGAGGAAGCGGTCGGCGTCGCTCCGCCTTCACCGGCGATGCTCGAATCGGCAGGACTTGCGACCCCGTCAGAGCCCGGCCGTGCGAGCTATATCCTCCGCACGGTGGACGCCGGCACCGCAAGCAATCGCGATCTGCTCGACCTCGTCGCCGGTGTCCGGGCCGCCGCCGCCGAACGCGGGCCGGGCGCGTCAGCCGGCGGCCTTCCCGTTGTGTTCGCCGCACTCGGCCAGAGCAACATCAATCGTACCGCGATAGGCACGCTGCTCACCGCGCTCAGCATCACCCTTTGCCTCGCTTTGGCCTTTCGCAGCTTGCGCCTGGCATTGGTCAGCCTGATCCCGAACCTCGTCCCCGTGCTGCTGGTCTATGGCGCCTGGGGCTGGGTAGACGGAGAGGTCAATCTGGCGGCGACGAGCGTGCTGGCGGTGGCGCTGGGCATCGTCGTCGACGACACCACCCACATCTTCATGAAGCACGATCGGCTGATGCGCGCGGGGCTGGACGCCGCGACCGCCAGCCATCGGACGCTGACGGCGGTCGGACCTCCGATCCTGATCACCAGCATCGTGCTCGCTTGCGGGTTCTTCCTGCTTGGCCGGTCGCAATTCGCGCTGACCGCGCAACAGGCGAACATGATCGGCGCGACCCTGCTCGTGGCGGTGATGTTCGACCTGACCACCACGCCGGCCATGCTGCAACTGCTGAACGTCCGCCGCGGCCGTACCCCGAAGGAGGCACTCTCCCATGCGACGCTCGCCTGACCGCCGGCTTCTCACATCGCTGGCGGCGCTGGTCGCTATCGTCGGCGCCGCTCCGCTGCTCGCGCAGCTGCCGGCCTTTCCCTTTCCGCTGCCGGGCAACGGGCAGATCGTCCTGCCCAGCCTGCCGATCATCGCGCCGCCGCTGGCCGCGGTTCCGGCCGACTCGCAGGAGCATCGCTCGATCCTGAAGGAATATGGCGGGTCGATCGCCGGCCCGCAGACCAGCGTCGTATCGTCCGCCATGGCCGCGATTTCACGTATAACCCGCCCGGTATCGCCGCCCAACGGCTTTCAGGTCACGCTGCTCGACAGCCCGCAGGTGAACGCCTTCGCGATCGCGGACGGCCACACCTATGTCACGCGGCAGCTGCTCGCGCTGATGAACTCGCAGGAAGAACTGATCGGCGTGCTGGGGCACGAGGCCGGGCATGTCATCGGCCGGCATCTCCTGTTTTCCGGCGTCACTCGCAAAAGCCAGCGAACGGGCGAATCGCTGCTCGGCCTGGTGTCGCCCGATATCGCCGCGCGGGCATCGTTCGCCGGCACGCTGGGACTGCGCGTCTTCGACCGCGCGCAGGAGCATCATGCCGACGTGACCGGCGTGAAGGTTCTCGCCGATCTCGGGCTCGATCCGCGGGGCATGTATCGTGCCATCGAAACTCTGGAAGCCGATGGCGCGCTTCGCACGCTGATCGAGGGCGCGGCTCCGACGACCAGCCTGGATTACTGGCTGCGCGACCACCCGGTCGGTCGCGAGCGACTGGGGCTGATCTCGCTGGCAGCGCGCGGCGCGCCACGGGCGGGAGGCGGAGCGGGCATGGATCGGCCGAGCTTTGTCCGCTCGCTGGACGGCCTGACCTTCGACGGCGGCCCGCGCGATGGCATCGCGCGCGGCGGCGCTTTCTGGCTGCCGGTTGCCCGTCTGGCGCTCGTTGCCCCGCCGGCATTCGCACTCCGGACAGCGGAGGGCGCATTGCTCGCGACCGGGCCCACGGGTGCGAAGGCGCTGGTCCGCTGGCGGGCTGGCGATGCTCCGCTGCCGGCCGCCTTTCACGCGATGTGGCTGCGCGAGCGTGGCAAGGATGCGGCGGTGCCTGATGCCCAGACACGGCAGATCGGCGGCATGGAGGTGGTATTCGGCATGGCGCGGGTCAGCGGCAAGTCGGGGCCGGTCGACCTGATGCTCGGCGTCGGACGCTGGCCGTCGGGCGGGCTGGTCGAGCTGGTCACGGTCGATCCCGGCGCCCGCGCCGAAGGGGTCGCGCACCAGGCGGGCGAGGTTGATGCTGCCCAGGAGGCAGGCGCCG
>CAKTFL010000175.1 GCA_934555855.1 uncultured Sphingomonas sp.
GTGTTGCCACTGGCACATCGGTCCAGCCTGGAACTGGAGTCGCGCCGCTTTGCGGAGGCGCATGGCTATGCGGTCGACTGGGACGCGGTGGCGCGGCTCGACGACGAAAGCCTGGTCAACGGCATCGCCCAGATCGCGCCGTTCGACGTTGCCGCGAAACAGGCGCTGCTGGAAGCGCCCGACCTTCAGACCCGAGCGGACCTGGCTATCCAGCTGATGCAGTTCTTCGGCCGGCATGGCGGCGAGGAGCGGGTGACGCTGCAATGACATCACGGCGCGAGGGGCGGGGCAAGGGCCGCCGTCAGGGCGGGGCGATGATGGCGTGGCTGTTCTTCGCCAACCTGTTCGAGCCCAAGAAGGCGGCCGCCATGGAGCATGTCGACACGCAGCGGCGGATCGGCCCCGATGCCGGGCAGGCACGCAGCGCGGCGGCGGCTCCCCCGGCTGGCGGCGGGGAGGGCTCGCGGCCATGAGCGTGATGGATCCCTGGCTGCTGGAACGGCTGGTCTGCCCCGCGACCCGCACTCCGCTTCGTCTCGACGCCAAGCGGCAGGAGCTGGTGTCCGACGCTGCGGGCCTCGCCTATCCGATCCGCGATGGCGTACCCGTGCTGCTGATCGAGGAAGCGCGCCGGGTGCAGGAGGGGACCTGAACGGCCGGCAGCGCTTCCTCAACCGCCGCTACCGCTTCGGGTAGGTAGCGATCCTGACCCGCAGCAATTGCGGCGCGGCGCTGAAGTTCAGCCCCCAATCCACCTGGTCGCCGTTCCAGACCCGTTCGAACACCCAACGGCCGTCCGGCGCGTAATGCCCCTCCTCGACGCGCGCTAGGATCGGGTTTGCGCTTTTGGGATCGGTCATCCCGAACTCGACCCGCGCATGATATCCGGTGACCAGATACTCGTTAGGCCCGAGCTCCGCGATGGCGACCCCGCCGGAGGGGTACTCGTTGCCCTTGGGCGGCGCCTCGCCAAAATCGCCCCGGCCGAAGGTCGCCGTCGCGGTGTAGCGGCCGAGCTTCATCGTCTGGGTGTGGTTCGCGGCCGGGTCGTTGGGCTCCGCGCATCCCCAGGTCTTCCCCTCGAACGCCAGCTTCGCCCATAGCCGGGTGATCGGGCGGAACAGCGCATAGTTCGCCGCGAAGGTCGCGATCGCCTCCGCATCCATGGTCGGTGTGACGGGACGGACATTGCGATAGCGCGACTGGTCGAGCCCGAACGGCGCCCAGCCGATCGCGCCGCGCCCGACCGCCTCGAAGAAATAGCGTGCGTATTCGCGGGTCCGGCCCGTTTCCGGCACCATCAACGGGTTGTCGGGCCGCTGATAGGCATCGAGAAAGCCGAGATAGCCCTTGTGGTCCGGGTTGTAGATGTCGGGCGCCAGCACATCCAGATGCGGGGCGGCCGCCTTCCACACGTCGATCACGGTGTTGGCCGGGCCGCCGCTGGCATAGGTTTTCGGGTCCTGCCATTTGTACGGGTCACCGGGCAGAGCCGCGTTCACATACATCGGGATCGGCTTTACCGCCTTTCCGGCGGCTGCGACGCGGTCGATGTACCGGGCGACGTACCAGGCGTTGAAGTACATCTCCGCATCGCGGCCGAACAGCTCGGCCCAGCTGCCCGGCCGCTTCTTCGTCTGGCGCACCAACGCGGCCGGCACGGGGCCGGCGAACAGGCGATCCGCCTCGCGTGAATGGTCGCGAGCAAGGCCGTAGGAGCCGGCCTCGTTCTGCACCTGCACCATCAGCACGGTGTTCTGTGGGTCAACCTGCTTCAGGTGAGCGATGAAGGCGGTGAAGGCGCGGGCATCGGCCGCCAGCGTGGTCTCGCCATGCGGCGACAGTGCGTAATGCAGCGTCCCGTCGGGCCGGACCATGCGCGGAAAGCGCTTGTTATCCAGCTTGACCCAGGCCGGGGAGTATTGCGGGTTGGTGTTCTTCCAGGTCGCGAACCACAGCAGCACCAGCCGCACCTTGTGCTCGCGGGCCTGAGCCAGCAGCAGGTCGAGATAGGAGAAGTCGAACCGGCCCTCGGTCGGCTCGATCTGCTCCCAGGCGATCGGCACCTCGACCGTGTTCACCTGAAGCGCGTCCATGGTCGGCCACACCTTCGGCATCGCCGCGGGCCACGCGCTGGAGTTGTTCACCTGCGCGCCGAGCATCAGATAGGGCGCGCCGTCGACGATCAGCGCGTGGCGTCCCTCGCGAGAGACGATCCGCGGCACCTCCGTCGGTTGCCCTCCCGTCTGCTGCGCGCCCGCGGGTGCGGCGATGCTCAGCGCAGCCGCGACTGCACCCATCAGGGTGCGGCACATCGTCCCGCCGCTCATCGCGCCGGCTTCACATCGATGGCCTGGCCGGCATAGCTGACCTCTGCATCATACTCGTCGGGCCGGCCGAGATGGCCGCCGGCACCGATCCACTTGACCCGAAGCTTGCGCGTCGCGGGCATACCGTCCCAGCCCGCGCCCTCCCGTGCGCCGAAGCTGACCGTGCGGGTGCGCTCGTCGTAGCGGATCGGGATGCGCGAAAAGGCGCCCTGCTTGTACGCGGTCGAGCGCCCGTCATCCTCGTACAGCGAGAAGCTGCCGTTCGCGCCGGTATAGACCACCACCGTCAACGGCGCGTCGCGGCGCTCGTCGACATATTGCGTGACCGGGCCGGTCGGCACGATCGCGCCCGCCCGCACGAACAGCGGCATGCGCTCGATCGGCGCAGACACGGTGGCCGAAGAGCCTCCGCGATGCGCCTCGCCGGTGTCGAAGTCGTACCAGGTGCCGGTGCCGGGGAAATAGACCTGCCGCTCGCGTGCCTTGTACGCGGTCACCGGCGCCACCAGCAGCGCGTCGCCGAACAGGTACTGATCCTCGACCTTGCGCGCCGCGCGATCCTGCGGGAAGTCGGCCGCCAGCGCACGCATGATGCTGCCGTCCTTCATGTAGGTGTCGGCGCCCAGCGTGTAGATATACGGCATCAGCCGATAGCGCAGCTCGTCATAGCGGATCATCGCGGCGCGCATCGGCGACCCGGCCGGACTGATCTCGTAAATCTCGCGATAGGGATATTCGCCATGGCTGCGGAACAGCGGGCTGAACGCGCCGAACTGGAACCAGCGAAGGTTCAGCTCGCGCCACTCATCCAGATCGGCGGGCTTGGGCGTCTTGGTCGAATAGCGATCCTCCAGCGCGAAGCCGCCGATATCGTGTGTCCAGTTCGCCAGGCCCGACATGGACGCATTGACGCCCGCCGAGATCTGCGCGTGCAGGTCGTACCAGCGGCTGGCCACGTCGCCCGACCAGATCGCCGCGCCGTAGCGCTGCAACCCGGCAAAGCCCGACCGGGTCAGCAGGAACGGCCTGACGGTCGGTTTGAAGGATGTCCAGCCGTCGTAGAAGGAGCGGGCGTTCATCAGCGGATAGCTGTTGAAGAACTCGGCCGCCGGTCCCATCGCGGTCGGCCCCATGGCGTCGATCCGCTCGGGGATGGACACGTTGGAATGCATGTCGGGTTCGGACGCGTCTGCCCACCACGCATCGACTCCCAGCCGGCCCAGCCGGTTCTCGATCTGCTTCCAGAAGATCTGCCGCCCCTTGGCCGCATAGGGATCGTAGACGGTGCTCGGGAAACCGGGGCCGACCCAGTCCTTGTTCCCTTGGCGCAGATTGCCCTGGTAGACGACGCCCGCCGCTGCCAGCTCCTTGTAGGTGTCAGTGGTCGGATAGAATTTCGGCCACACGGAGATCATCAGATTGGCATGGTCGTCATGCACCTTGTCGATCATGCCGGCCGGATCGGGGAAGCGGGCCGGGTCGAACCGATGGCTGCCCCATTCGGGATCGCGCCAATAGCGCCAGTCGAGCACGATATTGTCGAGCGGGATGTTCAGCTGGCGATAGCGCTTGACCACGCCCGTCAGCTCGTCGGCGGTGTCGTAGCGCTGGCGTGACTGCCAGAAGCCATAGACCCACTTCGGCATCATCTCCGACTTGCCGGTGACCTGCCGATAGCCGGCGATCGCCGCATCGATGCTGCCGCCCGGGATGAACCAGTAATCCTTGGCCTGCGCGACCTCGCTGGTGAACCAGACTGAATGGCGATCGGGGTCGGGCAGGGGGTCGTTGTGGAAGAACGCCATGTAGCCGGCGTTCGGCTCCCACTCGATGCGGATCGCCACCGGCTTGCCCTTGGTCATGGGCAGCTCGAAATTGGCGTACCAGGGGTTCCAGTTCTGCCGCCAGCGGTCGAGCACCAGCCTGCCGTCTGCATAAACCTTGTAATAGCTCGATGCGTAAAGCTGGAACTTGTGCGTTCCGGTGGCCGTCGGCATGACGTCGCCCGTCCACACCACCGTCTGCTTCTGCACCGCATTGCCCGCTGTATTCTGGCCGCCGGTGGCAGCGACGGTCTTTGTCTTGGCAGCTTCCGGCCAGTTCGCCTGATCCTTGATGAACTGGTAGTTGATCGTTGCTTCCTGGCGGGTCACCACCGGCTTGCCGTCCAGGAAATATTCGGCGCGCCAGCCCGGCTCGCCGCCGCTCGTTACCACCATGCCCTGACCGACCGGCGCATAGGGCCGGGGGTTGCCGAACCGCGTGATCGAGTTGTTGTCCCAGAGCAGGCCGTAGCCGCGCGTCGAGACGACAAAGGGCACGCCGATGTCCATATTGTGCTGAGCGAGTTCGACGTCCTCGCCATTATAGTCCATCTGCGCGTTCTGGTGCTGGCCGAGGCCGTAAAGCCCCTCGTCAGTGCCGCGATTGAACTGCTGCGAGACGGACACGAAGGGTTTGCCGTCCGCCTGGGTCGGGCGCGATGCCATCGGCCCCGTCTCGCTGAGCAACGGCCGGCCGTTCGGGTCCAGAAAGCTGACCTGGCCCGTCGCCAGACTGACTTCCGCCGTCGTCTTCGCCGTGCGGACGCTGACCTGTCCCTTCGCCTCGACCACCTCAAAGCGGCCGGCCGCAGGAGGATTGGCGACCATCAGGCTGGGGGTGCGAGGCGTGGCGGCGTCCTTCGGCGTCGCAACGACGTGGATGATGCCGTCGCCATGCACCGACAGCTCCACCCGGGACGCGGGGCCGCCTGCCGGGGTCACCGCCACGCCCTCCGCCGTCCGCTCGAACCGCTGAGCCTCAGCCGTCCCCATCGCGCTGCCCAGCAGCAGCGTCGTCAACACCGTCTTCTTCATCGTCACTCTCCCGTTCCGCCGTTCAGCGGTACCGACCCATGGTGATCTTCAGGACCTGTGGCCGGTCGATCAGATTGATGCCGTAATCCGTCTGGTCGCCGTTCCAGACGCGCGTTGCCGTCCAGTGCCCGTCCCGGAAGGCACCTTCCTCCACGCGCACGACCATGCCGCCCG
>CAKTFL010000176.1 GCA_934555855.1 uncultured Sphingomonas sp.
GCGCAGGTTCGCCCCCGTGCCGCCGGGCTTGTCACGGGAGACGATGGGGTCTTCCAGCACGCGCGGCCCCGGCGTCTCCAACAGCAGCAGCAGCGCGGCTTCGGCGCCTGCCCGCCTGGCGATGATGTCGTTGCACAGATGGGTGAAATGACCATCGCCCGAAAGCTGCCCGCGATCGATCGCTTCCAGTATGTGCGCCACTTCCGCGCCGACCAGCGACGGGCGGTTGAAGGGGATGCTGCCCCCCGTGTTCTCTACCGACACTTTGCTGCGACTCCCGTGACTTGCCGAGTGCACCGTTCTCGACGGAGTACCCTGACCTGATGCTGCCTTCGCGAGGCTCTCGCCCGTTCACGCCCGCCAAGGCCGCGCGGGTACATCACCGGACACCGGGAAGGCAACAAGACGTTGGGGAGCGACACGGCCAGACTGGCACAGTAACCTTGCGGTGAAACGTTCGACAAACGCCGTCTCAACTTGACGCACCTGCGGATGCCGAGCGCTTTCCACGCCCCGGTTGTTGCGTAGCGCCCACTGGTATAGGGGCCGGACCGGCAAGTCGTCCTGAGGGGGGCGTCGTGGATACACAGGCGCAGGGGACGAGAACCATGGTCGACAACGGTATCGAGCGATCCGTAACGACGGCCGCGCCCGGCCTGCCGGCCCGGATGACCGCCGCGGCTGCTGAAATGATCGATAGGATCTCGCTGCCGATCTACGGCCTGGTGATCGCATGCTTCGCCACCTTGTTCGCGCTGGCCACGCGTCTCCTGAGCATGGAGGCCGACGAGGCCTGGATCCTGCTCAGCACCGATTATGTCTTCGGGGTGCCGGCGCCGGTCACCAATGTCCTTGGCAGTCCCACGGTGACCACCGGCGGGCCGCACCTTCTGGTCCACGGCGTACTGGGGTGGATCACCAGCGACCTCCTGGCGCATCGCGCCGTGACGCTGGTGGCGGCGGCCGGGCTGCTGCTGCTCGTCTATCGTGCTCTGCGCAGGGCCGACACTCCCGTCGGGAGAGCGGTTGCGGGAACCGCGTTGTTCGCGGCGGTGCCTGGCTTCGTCCTCCAGGCGGGAATGGCCATGGGCGAGGTCTTCGCCGCGGCGTTCCTGGTCTGGGCAGCGATCCACTGGGTACGCCGGGGTGCCGGATCGATGCCGGCCGCCATCATCGCAGGCGTGCTGCTCGGCCTCGCTTGTGCTGCCCGTGTCAGTTGCGCGGCGGCCATCCCTGCGCTCGTCATCTATGTCCTGTTCACCCGCTTCTCCGACCGGCGCATGCTCTCACGCGCGGTGGCGGCGGCCCTGATCGCCGCCATCATCATGGGCCTGATGGTCGCCATCTACTTCCACCTGGGCAGCATGGCCGCAGCAGGGACGCCGCATCCTTATCTCGCCACCGCCAGCGCCACCGGTCTGAGCAAGCCCAAGTCGCTCGGCCGGATGCTGCAGTCGATCGAGATCGGCGCCTGGTTCCTGGCGCGGGACAAGGCGCAGGTCGGGTCGCAACCCGGGGCGCGATCGGCACAATCGTACGACCTTGCCGGCGTCCTGCTCTTCATGGGATTGGCGCAGCTGGCCGCATGGGTCGTCGTGGCGCCGATTCCCCATCTGCGCTATCTTTGGCCTGCGATGGCCTGCATCTGGCTGTCGGGGATCATACTGCTGCTTGATCTGTGGCATCGTGCCCGGACGCCCGTCGCGCGACTGGCCCTGCACGGCATCGTCGTGACAGGCTGCGGCTATGCCCTGATCGTCGGCGCCCTCACCCTGGTGCATGGCGAGAGCCTCACGTTGGTGTACCAGGCGATGGGCGTCTCTCCGCGCCTGCCCATCTCCGGCGAACGCCGGTTTCGCGCCGCAGCCGACCAGCGCGCCTTGGCGGCCTTTGTCGCCTCTCGTCCGGCTTCGGCGCGATTTTTCGCGATTACGCCACCGGTCGCCTATCCGATCGCTTACCTGGGCGGTCGCAACGTCGAGCCCGCGATCGCCATGGCCGGGGGAGGCGAGCGCTACATGCTGATCCTGCCCGCCGACTACACGGTCTGGCGGCCCGGCCCAGGGTTCGATGCATGGCGCCGTACCCATGCCCGTCCCGCTTTCCAAAGCGGCGGGGTCGCCGCATTCCGCATCGCGGAGGACGCGCCCGCGCCGCCGATCCGGCAATATCCCGTGGGTGAAAACGATCTGTTCTGATTTGCCGACGGCGAACGGTCCACATCCCTCGCCGAACGCTGACTTCCTGCCTAGCCGCGATGCATCGCCCTTCGCGCTCGCCGATCGCGGCGCACTCCCTTGCCGAGCAGTCGGTATCGCGCCTTCGCCATCTGAACGTGCAGGTCGCCAGATGCCGTGACCGGCAGCACGCCGGCGGGATCGGAGTAGCAGCCGGCGTGGGCCGTCTTCAGCCAGGTATAGCCTTCCGACTCGGCCGCGTAGAGCAGCACACGCTCGATCGCGTGTGCCAGCGTTCCGTCGATCTGTCCTTCCTCCGGTGCGAAATCGTCCGTCGACAGACCTAGTGCGCGGATCGGTTCCAGTGCCACCGGCCGTGCCCAGAACATGGAGCCCGAAACGAACTCCAGCGCGCGCGCGGACCCCAACGCTATGCCCATTCGCCGGCACAAGTCGCCCACCCGGTCCCGGTTGCTCCCCCAGCCGAGCCGGTCGCGAATGCCGTCGTAATGCTGCGGAAATACAATGCCGAGAGAGGGATCCGCATCGAACATCGCCAGAATGCTGCGCACGGTGGCGGTACTGCCGACCAGCCCCGCGATCAGGACATCTCGCCAGTCCTGCCCGCTGTCGAAGTAGCTGCTTTTCTTGGAATGAAGGAACAGGACCTGGTCGTAGCGGGCGTAACTCGCCGCAAAGGTCACGAACTTGGGCGCCATGTCGCGCCCGCGGTTCGGGGCCACGCGAACGTCGACCGTGCCCGCCGCCCAGCCATCGAACGCGCGCCGGATCGTGTCGGCCTTTTCGGGCGTGTCCGTCGAAATCAGCAGATCAACCGCACCCGGAACATGACGGGCGAGATCGCGGAACAGCGGCGCAAGGTCGGGGTGGAAAATGTGGATCATCACCGCCCTACGGCCGCCCGACAGCGTCGGCTCGAAGCCGAACGGCACGGCGATCGCCCGGTCCGCACCCCGCGGCAGCCATGGCGGATCGTAGCGTACTGCCTCCGCCGACCACAGTCTCGCGGCCAGCCTGCGCATATGGGATTGTCGTCCGATCATCGTGTTCATCGTTGCCGCATCAATTCCCGCACCGGAGGATCCGGCCGCTTGTCCCGAATGGAACCCGCCAATGCCCTGACTCGATGCTAGACCAGCATCGGGTTAGGATGCATGAAGATCGTTCGCAACAGCTTGCCATGGGCGGCCAACTGGATGCGGCTCGTTCACCGGAGTAGCTCGTCGCATGGTCACCCTTGCCGAACAGCATGCGTTCAACATCAGTCCAGGACCCTTTTTCGAACCTGCAGACGCTCTCCCCGCCGTTGCGCCGACCGATCATCCCGTGCGCTTCATCGCCTATTAACTTCCGCCATTCCATCCGATACCCGTGAACGACGCCGCGTGGGGCGCCGGGTTCACGGAATGGACCAACGCCACCCGGGCGATCCCGCGCTACGTCGGCCATTACCAGCCTCGGCTTCCCGCGGACCTCGGCTTCTACGACCTGCGTTCTGTGGACACCCTGCGTCGGCAGGCCGACCTGGCACGGCGGGGCGGCATCTACGGCTTCTGCATCCACAATTACTGGTTCAACGGCGAGCGTGTCCTGGAACAGCCGCTTGATCTGATCCTCGCAAATCGCGACATCGACATCCGCTTCTGCCTGAACTGGGCGAACGAAAGCTGGTCGCGGCGGTGGGACGGCAGCGAGCACCATGTCCTCCTTGCGCAGGATTACAGCGCGGAGGCGGACCGTGCCTATGCCGAATCGCTGATCCCGGCCGTTTCCGACCCCCGCTACATCCGCGTCGACGGGCGCCCGCTGGTGATGCTCTACCGGCCCGGCATCCTGCCCGATGCCGCCGCAACGGTGCAGCGGTGGCGCGAGGTGTTCGTCCGTCACGGCCTGGGCGATCCCTATGTCGTCATGTCCGAAGCGTTCGACGGCGCGGACCCACGCCCCTGGGGCTTCGATGCGACGGCAGGTTTTCCGCCGCACAAGTTCTTCCAGGGCGGCGGCTCCCTGAAGGTACGCCGCCTCGATCCGCTGTATCGCGGCGGGGCCAAGAGCTACGCGCAGCTGGTGAAGAGCGCTTCGGCGGCGATGGCCAAGGACTATGCCTTCCACCCGGGAGTCTGCCCCGGCTGGGACAACGAGGCGCGTAAGCCGCGTCGCGGCACCAGCTTCTACGGATCGACGCCCGCACTGTACGCGTCGTGGCTCGACGCGGCTGCGCGCCATGCCATGCGGGAACCCGCGACAGAGCAGCGGATCGTCTTCATCAACGCGTGGAACGAATGGGCGGAGGGCGCCTACCTCGAACCCGATCGTCACTTCGGCTACGCCTATCTGGCCGAAACCGCCCGCGTACTGGCGGCCGTGTCGGGCGCGCAACGCGAAGAGCGTGCAGGGCCTTCAACGCCCGACCGCTTCCGCACCAGGGAATCGGAACTCAACGCCTGGATCAACCGCGGATGGACCGCCGCACGGCGGATGCGCGCCGCCGTCGTTCGCCGCGACGGATAACGGGGCGGGCGGCGGTCATCCGGCCGCCGTCTCCCTCGCGACCAGATCGAACAATCGCAACAGCCGGTCTTCTTCCATCGTGAACGCCTCGCCACCGGCGTCGGTCGCGACCGTCTGGGCCAGGCGAAGGCCCGCCGCGTCGGCCCAGACCTTCTGGATCCAGTCCACCCGGCGCGGCGGCTGGATGGCGACGATCGTACCGCTGTCCGGCATGTTGGCCACCGCGTGGCACAGCGCCGACCCTTCCACCGAAACGACCATCGGCGCGCCGTGGAGCGCGGCTCTCAACGTATCCACCGGCTCCTTCTCGGGCGTCAGGACCACGAAGCCACGCCGTGCCAGCGCATCCGCCAGGACGTCCTGATTGGCGAGCGGGCGTCGCGCACCCCCTTCCCGGCGCAGGAACACCGGCTTGCCCGGTGTGCTCGCGATCGTATCGGCCCGCATTCGCCGCCTCAGTTCGTGCATCCGCGCCGCATGGCCGGCGTTCATCGAACGATCGTCCACGATCCACAGGTCTTGCACGCGCGCCAACGTGTGGCGCTCCAGGTCCAGGCCCAGCGGCACGCGATAACCCGGCTCCTGCAACCACGGCTCCCGCCCCAGCCCCAAGGCCGGTATACCCCGTTCCGAGGCCAGCAGTTCCAGGC
>CAKTFL010000177.1 GCA_934555855.1 uncultured Sphingomonas sp.
GCCCCGCTCGCGACGCTGCTGTCCTCGATCCGGTTGATGAGCGGGGAAGAGGTGGCGGCTGTCCCCGTCCGACGCCTCCGCGTCGTCGACCCCCGGCCTGGTGACACCGTAGCCGGCCTGGCGAGGACCATGGCCTATGACGACCACCGGGAGGAGCGGTTTCGCATGATCAACGGATTGGGTGCGAAGGACGCGCTGAGCCCGGGGGTACCGGTCAAGCTGGTGGTGTGGAATAGCTGACGGCCGGCACTCCTGCGCCGCATTCCACCCCCGTGGCGACAAGGGCCGATGATAGTCGCGGGTCGCCAAGGCTCGCGGTGACTTGCAGCAGGCCGAGCGGATCGCGGGCTAGCCTGTCGCCGCCGCGCGCTTGATAGTCACGAAGGGCGCGACGGACACGAAGCAACCCGCGGGTCGACAATCGTTGCGGCAGTCGCTCGCCGACACAGGCGGAAAAGCCAGGGTCGAACCCTTGCGCGTTCATTTCCGCAGCGATGCGCCCGGACGGCCCGGCACAGGCGCACAGCGACGCTGCGAGCGCGATCGGCAGAATGGCCGCCCGAGCGACGCCGGTGACGTTCAGGCAGGTATCGTGAAGCATGGCAACAGGGTCCCATCCGGCCATTCGGATGATATGCGGCGAGCCCGCCCGGACAAGTTCAATCAGTAGTCTTACCTGGCCACGGCGTTTCAATCAGACGCCTCGCCTCCGCCGCGATGGCCTTCCGATTACCCACCGCCGCGGGATCGAACGGGTCTATGAAGTGGAGGGTTGCGGTGAAGCGCCCGGGGCGGCTCAGCACCCGGATGGCATGGGTTCGGCCCGGCTCCTCGCCGATCCAGGCGATCTCCCCTGCGGCATCGCCATAATCGATCCGGACCGGCTGGACCCGGGTGCCGGGCGGCGCGGGGTCGATGGCAGCGAGCAGGGCGGGCTTGAACGGCAGCAGCGTCAAGTCGTCGCCGGTCGTACCCTCGGGGAACATGGTCACGCACCATCCGCCGGCCAGTGCGGTGCGGAGCTGGGCGATCTGGTCGGCAACGCCCATCCGGTTATCACGCCGGACGAACAGGGTGCGGTTTAGCGTGCACAGCCAGCCGACCAGCGGCACGGCGCGCAGTTCGGCCTTCGCAACGAACGCCGTACCGGTCGCGCCTGCGAGCAGCGGAATGTCGATCCAGCTGAGGTGGTTGGAAACGAATACCACGTCGCGGCGAAGGGGCCTGCCGATCACGCGTACCCGTGCGCCGCAGAGGCGCGCGATCGTGCCGAGCAGCAGGCGCGGCCAGGGGGAGGGCAGCCGGACAAGCCGCCAAAGCCCGTGCAGGGTCAGGCACAGGCCGAGCCCCACGACCATGCCGGCCACGCGTAGCACGAAGCGGATCCGGCCCATCATGCGTGGCGACCGGCCGAGACGCTCCCGTTCACCCCTTGCGGTCGAGACTGACGCCGTAAAGCTCCATCCGGTGATCGACCAGGCGGAAGCCCAGCTTTTCGGCGATCGCCTTTTGCAGCTGCTCCAGCTCGGGATCGACGAACTCGATCACCTTGCCGGTCTCCACGTCGATCAGATGGTCGTGATGGGCTTCCGGCGCCGGTTCGTAGCGGGCGCGCCCGTCGCCGAAATCGTGGCGGTCGAGAATGCCCGCCTCCTCGAACAGGCGCACCGTGCGATAGACGGTGGCGATCGAGATGCCCGGATCGATCGCGGAGGCGCGTTCATACACCTTTTCGACGTCGGGATGGTCCTCCGCTTCCGACAGGACGCGTGCGATGACGCGGCGCTGTTCGGTGATGCGAAGCCCCTTCTGATTGCACAAGGCTTCCAAGTCGATTTTGCGGGCCATGGTTACAGCTTTAGAACGGAACGGCTGTTGCGAAAAGCGAAAGCGACTCGCAACAAGGCGGGATGGGCTCAGCCCCGCTCGCGGCTCTTGCCTACGCTCTTGCCGGGCGCCTTTTCCGTCCTGTCGTCACTACGGCCGCGATTGGCGGGGGTGCCGAGCCCGATCTGCTTGGCCAGGCTGCGGCGGCGCTCCGCATAGGCGGGGGCCACCATGGGATAATCGGCCGGCAGGTTCCACTTGGCCCGATACTGTTCCGGCGTCATGCCGTAGCGAAGCATCAGATGTCGTCGCAGCGTCTTCAGCTTCTTGCCGTCTTCCAGGCAGACGAGGTGATCTTCTGCGACCGACTGTTGGACGGCAACCGCCGGCTCGGGCCGGGAAGCAGGCGGAGAATCCAGCGCCGCCAGTGCCCCATGTACCGTCTGGATCAGTTCGGGCAGCGCTTCCGTCGCAATCGTGTTGTTGCTGACGTGCGCGGCAACGATCTCCGCGGTCAGCGAGACAAGTTCTTGCGGGTCCGACATCGTGGCCATTGGCAGCTACGCTTGTTGTAAAAAATTAACGGATGTCGTCCTATCGTCTTCTCGGGTCCGTCCTGCAAGTCCCATCTATGGGGAATTAGTCGCCCCGCAGTATTCGGCGAAAACTGTGCGCGTCATGCGCCCCGCCGGTGCGTGCTCGATAATAGTCCCGTCGCTCGCCGACCTGAGCAAAACCCTGCGACGCATAAAGGCGGCCGGCATCGTTCCCGGCCCTGACCTCCAGGTGCATCGCCCGCACGCCGGCCAGTTCCGCATCGGCGATGACGGAACGCAGCAGCGCCGCGCCGATGCCACGCCGGCGGTGCGCGGGCGTGACGGCCAGCAACAACAGCTCGGCCTCGTCCAGCACTGTGCGGACCAGGGCGAAGCCGGCCGGCTCGCTGCCGGTCGGTGACAGGTCGACATGGGCAAGCGTCAGGGTCACGCCGGGCATGGCCAGCACGCCCATCACCTGGCCGTGCGTCCAGGCTTCACCGAAACGCGGGTCGAAGGCGGCGGCCATCAGCGCGTCCACCTCCGCAATGTCGCGGGGAAATCCCTGGCGAAGGCTGACCTGGCGCGTCGCCATCAGCGGCTTGCCTCTTCGGGATGACGGCCGCCGGGCAGCTTGGCATCGGGTGCCCGGCCGTAAATGGGACGGGGCGGCAGTGCGGCCAGAACCGCCGGCAGCAGCACGGCGTCGGCTGCATCGGGCAGGGCCTCCATGACCATCAGGGCCGGGTCGAGCGCGGCCAGTGCCGCCAGGCCATTGCCCGCCGCAACAAGTCCGGCAAGCGCGGCAAGCGCGGGCTCCGGCTTCAGCGAGGCGAGCGGCCCGGTCGGAGCGAGGGGGTTGGCGAAGACTTGCACGAACAGCTCTCCATGCCCTCCCTCCAGCACCGTCGCGACGGCCGGGGCGCCGCTGCGGGCGAGCGCCGCCGCGGCGACCAGCGCCATGGACGAGAAGCCGGCGACCGGGACGCCCCAGCCCAGCGCCAGCCCGCGTGCCGCCGCCAATCCGACGCGCACGCCGGTGAAGCTGCCCGGACCGCAATCGACCAGGATGCGCGCACCCCGGCCGCCGTCGGGCAGCTCGGCGATCATCGGCACCAGTCGCTCCGCATGACCACGCCCGACCACCTCATGACGGCGCGCGACGACCTCGCCGCCCTTGATCAGCGCGACCGAGCAGGCGGCGGTCGCCGTCTCGATCACCAGCACGCGGTCCGACATGCCCGGCTCAGGCAATCCGATTGAACTTCTCGAACGCCGGGCGGGGCAGGCGTCCATGCAGCGTCGAAACGTCGCCATGGCCCAGCGTCGAGATCAGGTTGGTCTTGACCGCGGGCTGATCGGCGAAGAACGCCTTGTCGACCGCGCCGGCGTCGAAGCCGGACATCGGGCCGGTGCCGAGCCCCAACGCGCGGGCGGCCATGATGAAATAGCCGGCCTGAAGCGTGGCGTTGCGGAACGCGGAGGTCTGGCGCAGCTCCGCATTGCCGGTGAACCAGCTTTTCGCGTCGACGTGCGGGAACAGCTCGGGCAGATGCTCGTGGAACTCAGTGTCCATCGCGATGATGACGGATACCGGCGCCTGCCGGATCTTGTCACCATTGGTGCCCGACGCGCAGGCCGCCAGCCTGTCCTTCGCCTCGGCGCTGACGCACCAGACGAATCTTGCGGGCATCTGGTTGGCGGAGGTGGGGCCCATCTTCATAAGGTCCCAGATCGCGTGCAGATCGGCTTCGGACACCGGCTGGTCGGTGTAGTGGTTGAAGGTGCGGGCCTCGCGGAACAGCTGGTCCAGCGCCTCGTCAGGCAGCACCGGCATCAGACCGCGCTCACTTCGGTGACTTCCGGGACGTAATATTTCAGCAACTGCTCGATCCCGTTCTTCAGCGTCGCGGTGGAAGAGGGGCAGCCCGAACAGGCGCCCTGCATCCGCAGATACACCTTGCCCTTGTCAAAGCCGCGATAGACGATGTCGCCGCCGTCATTCGCCACGGCCGGACGAACGCGCGTGTCGATCAGCTCGCGGATCTGCGCCACGATTTCCGCATCGGCGGGGTCGTCGGCCAGCGTTTCGTCCTCGGCCGGCACGCTGAAGCCGGCACTCGCCGGCCTGAACAGCGGCATCTGCGCGGCGAAATGGTCGAGCAGGATCGCGAGTACGTCCGGCTTCAGGTCGCGCCAGTCGACGCCGGGCGCGGCCGTCACTGACACGAAGTCTCGGCCGAAGAACACGCCCGTGACATCGCCCAGCGCGAAGATCGCCTCCGCCAGGGGGCTCGCCTCGGCTTCCTCCGGGGTGGCGAAATCGCGCGTGCCGGCATCCATGACGGTGCGGCCGGGCAGGAACTTGAGCGTGGCCGGGTTGGGCGTGGCTTCGGTTTCGATCAGCATGGCCTGCATGTGGCGCGGGCCGGGCGGTGGATCAAGCGGCCGGGGGGAAAGGGATCGTTTCCGACGGCCATCTCCACCTTACACGTCCATCTGCCTCACCGCCCGGTTCCAGTCGGAAATGTTGCGGCGCGCCTCCTGGACGAAGGCGGAGCGCCTGACCAAGCCCATGAAGAATTCGGCGATCCACTTGCCCGGCTGGCGCAGGGGGCGCTCGAACTGGATCAGCAGGACGACACGGGTTCCCGTCGTCTCGTTCCACACCTCATGCCGATAGGTGTCGTCGAACACCAGCGTCTCGCCCTCCGCCCAGCGGACGATGCGATCGTCCACCCGCATCCGCACGTCACCGTCGCGCGGAACGATCAGGCCGAGGTGGCAGGTGATGAGTCCCTTGGTCACGCCGCGATGGTCGGGAATATGGGTGCCGGGGGCAAGGGTGGAGAAGAGCGCGCTGTTCAGCCCGGGGATCCGCTCCACTATTGACGTGGTCACCGGGCAACGGTCGGCATTCTCGTTTATACGATAGCCATAGCCCCACAGGAAGAACGAGCG
>CAKTFL010000178.1 GCA_934555855.1 uncultured Sphingomonas sp.
GGATGAGGCATTGTCGTTCGATGGCGGATCGATCCGGTAGAGTTGGCCTTGCCGCACCGTCTGCCGGATGGTCTTGTACGCCGCGACCCATTTGGTCGCGGTGGGGAAGTCCTCCTCCTGCCACTTGTCCAGATTGGCGCCGATGCCCAGGCCGCCCTGCATCGAGGACAGGAAGCGGTAATCGAGCGACGTCGTGCGCGTGTTTGCCCAGTTCGGGCTGTCGGTCACCCACGCCATCATCACCGCGACCGGATACGCCTGGGTGAAGCCGTCCTGGATCAGCAGCCGGTCGGCCGGATCGGTATTGTCGGACGTCCATACCTCGTCGGTCAGGCCGATGATGCCCAGATCGACGCGCCCGCCCCCGCCCGAGCAGCCCTCGATCTCCAGCTTGGGATGGCGCCGCCGCAACTCGGACAGAATGTGGTAGAGGTTGCGGACATAGTCCACATAGACGCGCTGCTGGTCCTGCACCGGCACCTCCGGCCACCCGGCTTCGGTCCAGTTGCGGTTGTAATCCCACTCAGGAAGGCGATGTCATTGTCGCTGACCAGCCGGTCGAGAACGCCGAGCAGATGATCGCGCACGTCCTTCCGCGCGAGATTGAGCACCAGCTGGTTACGCCCTTCCGTCCGCGGCCGGCCCGGATAGTTCAGCACCCAGTCGGGATGTGCGCGGTACAGGTCGCTGTCGACATTGACCATCTCCGGCTCCACCCACAGGCCGAAGTCCATGCCGAGCGCGTGCACCTTGTCGATCGGAGGCTTCAGGCTATTGGGGAACTTGGTCCGGTTGACCGTCCAGTCGCCTAGCCCCGCCTTGTCGCTGTTACGCGCGCCGAACCAGCCGTCATCCACCACGAAGCGCTCCACCCCGATCCGCGCCGCCTTTTCCGCCAGCACTTCCTGTCCCGCCTCCGTCACGTCGAACGCGGTCGCTTCCCAGCTGTTGTACAGGACCGGCCGCAGCTTCGCCTTGGTCCCGCCGGGAATGACGTGCGCCACCTCGAATCGGTGAAAGCTGCGCGAGGCGCCACCCATGCCGCCGCTCGAGTAGACGGCATAAAAGGTCGGCGTGTCGAGCGCCTCGCCGGGCTTAAGCGTCCAGGAGAAGTCATAAGGGTTGTATCCGCCCATGATGCGGATGCGGCCGAGATTATCCTGGCCGACGCTGATCCGGAACGACCCCGACCAGGCAAGCGCTCCGTACCAGACGGGTCCGTCCTCCTCGCTGGTCACCCCTTCCTTGCCGATCGCGAAAAACGGATTGTTGCCGTGTCCGGTCGAGCCGCGGCGGCTTTCCAGCACGGTCAGCGCCGGCGTGATCGCGACCTGCTTCCTGGTCCATTCGGCGGCATGGCGGCCAGTCAGATAGTGCAGCTGGTAATCGTCACTCACCGGCAGCGTGAATATCGCCGACGCGATCTGGTCGATCCGCACCGGCCGGCTGTCGCCGTTGCGGACCGACGCCGACCGCGCGAGCACGCCGGTCTCGGAATCAATCGTGTAGCGCAGCGTCACCGTCAGCGGGCGATTGATGTCGGCCAGCTCTACGATCAGCATCTCCCCCTGGACCGAGTGCGACCTGTATTTGAGGACGAGGTCGCGATTGCCGTCGGCAAATCGCCTTGACGCCGGGATCGCTGACCAGTCCCTCTCCCTGGCCGGAATATTCCTGCGGCGTGACCGAGCCCGCCGGATCGAAGCCGGACAGCTCGCCCGGCGGCTTGACCAGCACCGGGTCGCCGGTCTTGACCGGGTCCGTCGAGACCAGCGGATCGCCATCGGCCAGCGGCGCTCCCCAATAAAGCGGTTGGAGATAGCCCTTGTCGTCGACCCCCATCGCATAGGTCACGCCAGCCCCGTCCAGCCTGAAGATCCTGCTGCCCGCCGGCGCCGTCACCTTTGCCTCGGCGGCCGACGCACAAAGGGCGGCCGCGATGCCCGACGCCATCAGATATCCCTTTCTTTTCATGACCCTCTCCCGGAATCGCTAGCCTTGGACCAAGTGTGTGCAAACGATTTACATGTTGGTAGGACAGCCATCCGGCGTATGACAAGGGCGCATGCTCGCCCGAGGTTTGCAGACCCGGATGAAGCTGGAGATGGCAGTAGTGAGTGACGCGACGACCCGGATCAGGAACATCACCGATCTCGCGCGTTTAGCCGGGGTGTCTCCGGGGACGGTGTCGCGCGCGCTCGCCGACAAGACGCTGGTCAACCGCGAAACGCGCGAGCGTATCCAGGCGCTCGCCGCCGAGCATGGCTTTCGCCCGAACCAGATGGCTAGCCGCCTTCGAACCCGCCGCACGGGTGTCGTCGGCGTCGTCGTGCCGCTGGGCCATGAGCGGCGACAGCATCTGTCCGATCCCTTTTTCATGACGCTGCTCAGCCATCTGGCGGACGAGCTGACCGAAAGCGGCCATGACCTGATGCTCTCGCGGGTGATCCCGGACGCGGATGACTGGCTCGACCGGGTGGTCGGGTCGGGGATGCTCGACGGCGTTCTCGTGATCGGACAATCCGACCAGTTCGACGCGATCGAGCGAGTGGCGGAAAGCTACCGCCCGCTTGTCGTCTGGGGCAGCCACATGCCGGGGCAACGGCATTGCGCGGTCGGCGTGGACAACAGGTTGGGCGGCCGGCTGGTGGGCGAGCGGCTGATCGGGAGAGGCTGCCGCCGGATCGCCTATCTCGGCGAAATCCGCACGCTGGAACTGCGCGAACGCCATGCCGGGCTGTGCGAGGCAGTGGCGGCGGCGGGGCTGCCGCAACCGCTGCAACTCGACACCCACCTCGCCTCCGAACTCATGTCGGGCGAGATCGCGGCGCATCTCGACAGGATGGGCGACAGCATCGACGGCATCGCCGCCGCATCGGACGTGATCGCCATGCATACGCTGCGGCTGCTGGCGGATCGCGGCATTGCCGTGCCGGGAACGGTGCCCGTTACCGGCTTCGACGATCTGCCGCTCGCCAAGCAGACGGTGCCGCGCATTACCACGATCCGCCAGGATCTCGTCACGGGGGCCAAGGCCATGGTCACGGCGCTGTATGCCCGCATGGCGGGCCAGGACGTGCCGTCGGTGGAGATGATCCCGTCGCTGATCGAGCGCGACAGCGCCTGACCTGTTGGCCGGTTCACCGGGGCCGGGTTCACCGGGGCCGTTTCGCCCCGCCCAGCGCCGACAGCACTCCGCGCAGGGTGCGAACCTCCTGGCTCGACCAGCCCGGCTTGGTCAGCAGGGTACGAAGCGTCCGCTTCGTCGCCGGCGTGCGATCGGGCGGGAAGTAGAAGCCGGTCGCCTCCAGCAGCGCATCGAGCTGGCCGATCATGCCTTCCAGCTCCTCATGCGGGGCGGGCGGGTCCAGTTCGACCTCGGGCGGGCTAGCCAGTCCCTGACCCTTCGACCATTCATAGGCGACCAGGATGACTGCCTGGGCAAGGTTCAGACTGCCGAACTCGGGATTGATCGGCACGGTCAGGATCGTGCG
Source organism: uncultured Sphingomonas sp. (assembly GCA_934555855.1). Next base: position 3,495 of record CAKTFL010000178.1, read on the forward strand.
CGCGAGGGCGACGTCGTCGGTCTCCAGCCCCGACCGCTCCGGCCCGAACAGGATGGCGCTGCGCTCTGGCCCGGCATGGACGACGCGGGCGGCGGCTTCGGGCGTCACCACCGGCTTGGTCACGCCGCGCTTGCGGACGGTGGTGGCGAAGACATGGGCGCAGTCCGAGACCGCTTCGGCCACGCTGTCGAACACGCGGGCGTTTTCCAGCACCGTGTCGGCGCCGGATGCGGCGGGGCCGGCCTGCGGATTGGGCCAGCCGTCACGCGGGGAGACCAGGCGCATCTCGGTCAGCCCGAAATTGAGCATGGCGCGGGCAGCCTTGCCGATGTTCTCGCCCAGTTGCGGCCGGACAAGGACGATGACGGGGGGTGGGGTGGCTGCGCTTGTGCTTCGAGACGGGCCTTCGCCTGTGCTCAGGCCCTTCTCAGCACGAACGGATGTTTCTGATTTCCGTTCGTCGTGAGGAGTCGCTGAGCCTGTCGAAGCGGCGTCTCGAAGGATCGCCGGGCTCGCGAGTTGCCGTATCCGCTCCCATTCCCCCCGGATCAGCGCCTCCTTCTTCGCCCGGCCCCAACCCTTGATCTGCCGTTCCGCTTCCAGTGCCTCGATCCGGCTCGGGAAATCCTGCGACCAGACCAGCTCCACCGGCCGGCGCCCTTGGGTATGGCCCTCGACCTCTCCCGCCTGATGCTGCCCCAGCCGCACCTCCAGCGTGTCGGTGTGCCCGACATAATAGCTGTCGTCGGCGCATCGCAGCATGTACGCCCAGAACGTCATTCGCGCCCCGCCTCGCCGACCTGACCGGCGAACGCCTCGAAGTCGCGAGCCTCGCTGAACTCGCGATACACGCTGGCAAAGCGGATATAGGCAACGGGGTCGAGCGCCTTCAGTCCGTCCATCACCAGCTCGCCGATCCGCTTGGACGACACTTCGGCCTCGCCACTGGTTTCCAGCTGGCGCTGCACGCCGGACACCAGCTTCTCGATCCGCACGGGATCGATCGGTCGCTTTCGCGTCGCGATGGCGATCGAGCGGACCAGCTTGTCGCGCTCGAACGGCTCGCGGCGCAGCTGACCTTCGGTTCCCACCGACTTGACCACGGTCAGCTCGCGCAGCTGGATACGTTCGAAGGTGGTGAAGCGGGCGGCGCAGCCCTCGCACTGGCGTCGCCGGCGGATAGCCGCCCCGTCTTCGGTGGGGCGGCTGTCCTTTACCTGGCTATCTTCGTGGCCGCAGAACGGGCAGCGCATCCTATCCCTTGTTCCGCTTCGAATAGGCGTAAGCCGCGCCGGCGATCGCGCCGAAGACAGGGCCCACCACCGGAATCGGAATCGCGATCACCGCGCCGATCGCGCTGTATTTCGCCATCCGCCTGCCCAGGCCGGGCGTCCCCTTGATCTCGTTCTGGATCGTGCGAGCCTTGCTGTCGATCGATGCCATGCCGTTATCCTTCGTAGATCGGAAAGCGCGCGCACAGGGCGCGCACCCGGTCCCGAACGCCTGCCTCGACGCTCGGGTCCCCGCCCTCGCCCTCTCGCGCAGGCCGTCGAGCACGTCGGCGACCATGTGGCCGATCTCCCGGAACTCCGCCGAGCCGAAGCCGCGCGTGGTGCCGGCGGGCGAGCCGACGCGGATGCCGCTGGTCTTGACCGGGGGCAGCGGATCGTTGGGGATGCCGTTCTTGTTGCAGGTGATGCCCGCGCGCTCCAGCGCCTCGTCGGCGTCGCGGCCGGTGATGCCGACCGGGCGCA
>CAKTFL010000179.1 GCA_934555855.1 uncultured Sphingomonas sp.
CCCCTGGGGTACGCGACCATGCCGGCGCCGCAGTTCGCCGCGCCGTCCTCAATGTTGCCGAGCGCGCCCGCGGGTTGCGCGCCAACTCGTCCTCGCCCGCCCGCACCGCCTTGCCGACCGCCTCGAAGCTGGGCGCGCGGGCATCGGTGGGCTCGGGAAGATGACGCGAACCCGAAGGGGCCGCGCCCGACCGATCGCGCAGGAACCGCTTGACCAGCCGGTCCTCGAGCGAATGAAACGTCACCACCGCCAGCCGTCCGCCCGGCTTCAGCACCCGCTCCGCCGCCGCAAGCCCTTCGGCCAGTTCGCCCAGCTCGCGATTCACATGGATGCGGATCGCCTGAAATGTGCGGGTCGCGGGATCCTTCTTGTCATGCGGCCGATGCCCCAGCGCGCGGCGGACCACCGAGGCGAGTTCGCCTGTGCGGGTCAGCGGCCGCGCCGCCACGATCGCGCGCGCGACCCGGCGCGACTGGCGCTCCTCGCCATATTCATACAGCACGTCCGCGATCTCGTCCTCGTCGGCGGTGTTGACGAAGTCGGCGGCGGACATGCCGGCTTGGCTCATCCGCATGTCGAGCGGCCCATCCGCCTGGAACGAGAAGCCCCGCTCCGCCTGGTCGAGCTGCATCGACGACACGCCGATATCCATGGTGACGCCATCCACCGGCGAATCGACGGCCTCGTCCATGCCGGAGAAGTCGGCATGGACGAGGCTCAGTCCCTTGATCTGCGCGGCACGCCCGGCCTCGATCGCGTCGGGATCGCGGTCGAACGCGATCACCCGCGCCCCCTCCGCCAGCAGCGCGCGCGTATAGCCGCCAGCGCCGAACGTCGCGTCCACCATCAACTCGCCGGGGGCAGGGGCGAGCGCGGCGACGACCTCGTCGAGCAGCACGGGGACGTGGGGGCCGGAAGCAGGAGACGTGCTCACAGCTGCACCCCCTTTTCGGCCATGTAGAAGCGGATCATCTTCTTCACGGTATTATCGAGCGACCCGTCGGCGAGGGCAGTCGCCGGGTCCCAGATTTCGATTCGGTTGTTCATGCCGAAGAAGAAGGCGTGCTGGCCGATATTGGCGTGAAAACGGGGAAAAGCGGGCATGATGAAGCGGCCCGACCCGTCGAACGGCACGGCCTCGCCCGTCATCGCGCGGCGCTGGATATTATAGTCGTAGCTGCCGTCGGCCGCGGTGTGCGCGGCCTCGTGCGCGTCGAGCTGCGCCGCCTTCACCTCGATATAGGCGGGGTCGTACGCCACCAGGCACTCCTGGAACTCATGCGGACCGATGATGATCGTGCCGCCGTCCTTGCCGTCCGGGCGCGGCGCGTTGGCGGCCAGCGTGGAGCGGAGCGCGTTGGGAATCGCGACCCGGCCCTTGTCGGCGACAAGGCCGATCCCGTGTCCCTGATAGCGTCCCCTGGTTGCCACTCACGCCCTCGCACGGGGAGCAAAACTCCGCCGCCCCGGCAAACAGCCCTCGCTGCCTGCCGACCGGATCAAAAACGAACAGCGGATCTGCCCCCTCTGTCACCCGTGGAGGTAACATGGGTCACTTGGGGATACAACGGGATATTCGGGGAAACGGCGGGAAAATCCCTCTAGCTTGCGCTCTCCCACGGCACCTTCAGGCACGCACGAGGCAAGCCTCGCGCGCGCAAGTCACGCAAAACACGTCGAATATGTGAGATCCCCGATTTTCCCCAGGGAAACAGCAGCTGCATGGGGTTCAACGCGCGGACGCGGCTGCGGGGGAGGATGCGTTGCCGGTGCTGGCGGTCACCCCCAGATCGGCAAGCGGCTCGCCGCTGCTGTCCGAATCGTTGGTCATCGCCATGTTGGCCACCACATCGGGCTGGGAAGCGCCGACGGTCGCAACGGGATGCTCGTGGCTGACTGCGCGCATGATCGTGCTGGCGACGGCGATCAACAGGATGACCGAGAACAGGCCGATGAGGCCCACTTTGGCCCGCTGCATCGCCTGGGAGGTTTCTTGCGCGATCTTCATGCGTTGTCCGACTGTATAGCCGGATCATCCATTCGTGTCGATTCGGACCGATTCGGGAGGGAGTTGATCAGGCCGGCACCGGCTCCGCCAGCCCTTTGGCGGCTCGCCATTCCGGGTTGTGCAGCGACGACAGATAGCGGAAGCCCGTGTCGCACAGGATGGTTGCCACCCGCGATCCCTGCCCCAGTTCGCGCGCCAGCCGCACCGCGCCCGCGACGTTGATGCCCGACGACAGGCCCAGGCACAGTCCTTCCTCGTCCAGCAGGCGGCGGACCCAGCCATAGCCCTCGGCATCGGAGATGCGGTATTGCGTGTCGATCGGGGCGCCCTCCAGATTGGCGGTGATCCGCCCCTGGCCGATACCCTCGGCGACCGAGGAGCCTTCCGACCTCAACTCGCCATGCGCGTAATAGTCGAACAGCGCCGCACCATCGGGATCACTGAGCGCGATCCGGATCGCCTCGTCCTTCGCCTTCAGCCCCAGCCCCACGCCCGCCAGCGTACCGCCGGTGCCGACCGCGCAGGTGAAGCCGTCGATTCGGCCGTCCATCTGCGCCCAGATCTCCTCGGCAGTGCCGGTGATGTGCGCCCGGCGGTTGGCGACATTGTCGAACTGGTTGGCCCAGATCGCATTGTCGCGCTCTTCCGCCAGCCGGCGGCTGGTGTGCACGAAATGATAGGGGCTCGAATAAGGAGCGGCGGGGACCAGCACCAGCTCCGCGCCGAGTGCGCGCAGCGTGTCCATCTTTTCCCGGCTCTGCGTCTCGGGCATCACGATCACCGTGCGATACCCTTTCGCGTTCGCGACCAGCGCCAGGCCGATGCCCGTGTTGCCGGCGGTCCCCTCGACGATGGTGCCGCCCGGCTTCAGCGCCCCCCGCGCCTCCGCATCCTCGACGATGCCCAGCGCCGCGCGGTCCTTCACCGACGCGCCAGGATTGGCGAACTCGCACTTGCCGAAGATATCGGCCCCCGCCGCTTCGCTCGGACCTTTAAGCCGCACGAGTGGGGTGTTTCCGATAAGTGAAAGAGTGTCGGGAGCCGTCGTCATCCCGGCTAGATGGTCGCCCCGGGTCCGCGCGGCAAGCGACCATCGCTTTGGGCAGCTCAAGCGGGGCTGGTCCGACCCCGTCGCCCAGCCTCTCGCCCAGCCCCTCGCCCAGCCCCTCGCCGGGTCCCTTGTCCGGCCAACGCTCGACAGTGCCGCGCCCGGTGCGGCAAGGCGCGGAAATGGCCACGCCTCTCGACCTGAAGCTCTGTTTTCCGCCGGCCGTCGATGCCCGCACCCGCGTGCTGGTGCTGGGCAGTCTGCCCGGTGAGCGGTCGCTCGCTGCCGGACGCTATTACGCCCACCCGCAGAACCAGTTCTGGCGATTGATCGGGACGGTGATCGAACAGGATCTTGCGGGCGTCGATTATCCCGATCGCCTGGACAGGCTGCTAGCCGCGAGTGTCGGCCTGTGGGACGTGGTCGGTTCGGCGCACCGGCAGGGCAGCAGCGACGCCGCCATTCGCGATCACCGGGCGAACGACCTGCCCGCGCTGGTCGCATCCCTGCCCGCCCTGCGCGCGGTGGCGTTCAACGGCGCCACGGCTGCGCGGATCGGCGGGCGAAGCCTGGGGGCCGGCGCGCCCGACGTGGCGCGGGTCGCCCTGCCCTCGTCCAGTCCGCTCCACACGGTCGGCCTCGCCGCCAAGCTGCCGCAGTGGCTTGCCCTGCGCGCCTTTCTCGACTGAGCGTTTCGGACCGCGAGCGATTGTTGCAAAAGCAAGAAAGCTTGACGCAATTTGCTGCATGCGCGAAGTCCGGAGACGCTATGAAGAGCCCCCTTCTCCTTTCCGCCACCGCCGCGCTGCTGGCGCTGTCCGCTTGCGACAAGCCGCAGCCGCAGGTCGTCGATGCCAACCCCGATCCGATGGCGACCGAACTCGCCAATCGCGCCCCTGTCGAGCTGCCGCCCGCGATCAAGGCGGACAAGACGATGCGGTGCAAGGACAACAGCCTGGTCTATGTGACCTTCTTCGAGGGCGACAAGCAGGCGCTGGTCCGCACCGAGAAGACGGGCAGCCCGACCCGCCTCACCGCAACGGCCGCAGGCGCGCCGCTGACCGCCGAGGGCGGCTGGAAGCTGACCGGCTCGCCCAGCAACATCACCCTGACCCGCCCGGAAAAGGGTACGCTGACCTGCAAGGCGTAACGGCCCGCAGCACACACGCATTTCCGGCCGGCGGCTTCAACCGCCGGCCTTTTTCATGCGGGCCGATCCACAGGACCGGCATTTGAACATCGCCCCACCTGTGACGGCTGCCCGTGACAACTTGTCAGTGGCGGCAGCCGGCGTAACTTCAACGTGATGACCAGCCTCGACCCGCAGCTCGTGCTCGGCGCCTATGCAGTGGGCGTGTTTCCGATGGCCGACAGCCGCGACGCGGCCGGCGTCTATTGGGTGGAGCCGCGCAGCCGGGCGGTGATGCCGCTCGACGGCTTCCGCCTGTCCCGTTCGCTGCGGAAGGTTATCGCGGCCGACCGGTTCCGGGTCACGGTCGACACCGCCTTTCGCGCTGTGGTCGCGTTGTGCGCCGAACAGGCCGAGGATCGGCCGGAGACCTGGATCAACTCCGGCATCGAGCAGGTGTTCGAGCGGTTGCACGAGATGGGCTTTGCCCACTCGGTCGAGTGCTGGGACGGCCACCGCCTTGTCGGCGGCCTGTACGGCCTGGCGCTCGGCCGCGCCTTTTTCGGCGAATCGATGGTCAGCCGGGCGAGCAATGCCTCGAAGGTCGCGCTGGCGCACCTGGTCGCGAGATTGCAGGCGGGCGGCTATGCGCTGCTCGATTGCCAGTTCCAGACCGACCACCTCGCCTCGCTGGGCGCGGTGGAGATCAGCCGCGAGGCCTACGTCGCATTGCTTTCCGACGCGCTCTCGGGCGTGGTCGGGGCGCCGTCCTCGGCCGGCGCCGCAGATGCGGCGGCAGCCGGCGACTTCTTTGCCCTCGACCGGCCCGCCGGTGCGCCCGCGGGCGTCGTGTCCGGCCCCGTTTCGGGCCAGGTCATCGTGCAGCTCCTGGCCCACACGTCATAGACGGGATGCTGGGCTACGTTGAGCGCCGGCCGCTCCTTGTACAGCCAGCCCGAGAAATAGCGCCGCCAGTGCCGGTCGCCGCCGCAAACGTCGAGCTGGATGAAGGCACCGGTCAGCTGCTCCTGCTCCCAAGGCGCCGTCTTCTCACAGGCCCTGA
>CAKTFL010000180.1 GCA_934555855.1 uncultured Sphingomonas sp.
TGTCGAGGTCGATCACCCGCGCCCCCCAGCGTCGCCCCCGCCGCCTGCCGACGTCACGCTCGATCGCCTTTAGTCGCCGCAGCAGCGCGGAGGGCGACTCTTCGCTCTCGACCAGCGCGGCCGCGTTGGCGAAGCGTCGGATCGACGGCCCCAGCGGCGGCGTCACGATCACCGGCGATGCCGCCACGACACCGCCGATCGCGGCCAGGGCGGCCGCCACCGTCGCCACCGGATCGCCGTGCCGGCTGCGCCGATTGCTGCCCAATGCGAGGAGGTAGGTAGAGAGGTAGGTTGCCCTGGCCATCCCGCCTCCCTACCCGGACGCGATGCAATTCGCACCCAGCGCCCTTCCCGATACCGAGCCGCCCCATGACTGCCCGCTCTGCCCTCGCCTTGTCGCCTTTCGCGACGAGCTGCGGCTCGAGCATCCGGACTGGTGGAACGCGCCCGTTCCCGCATTTGGCGACCCCGCGGCGTGGCTCGCCATCACCGGGCTGGCACCGGGCAAGCATGGCGCGAACCGCACCGGCCGCCCTTTCACCGGCGATTTCGCCGGCGAGCTTCTCTACCGCACCCTCCTGAAGTTCGGGTTGGCGACCGGCACCTATGGCGCGACGCCGGAGGACGACCTGGCGCTGCACGGCGCGATGATCGTCAACGCGGTCAGGTGCCTGCCGCCGCAGAACAAGCCGACGCCGGAAGAGATTCGCACCTGCCGCCCCTTTCTGGAGGCGCCGCTGGAGCGGCTGGGCAATGTCCGCATCGTCGTGGCGCTGGGCGCCATCGCGCATCAGTCGGCGGTGAAGGCGCTGGGCGGGCGGCTGCCCAAGGCGAAGTTCGGTCACCTTGCCGAGCACCACATGCCCGACGGCCGGGTGCTGCTCGATAGCTATCACTGCTCGCGCTACAACCAGAACACCCGCGTGCTGACGACCGAGATGTTCGAGGCGGTGTTCGCCCGCGCGCTGGCGCTCCGGGACGAACTGGGAATCTGAACGGCTGTCCTACACGGGCGCCGTGCGGCTAGCATCGGCGGATGCCGAGCGCGCGCCAGCCTGAACCCGTCTCGACCCCGTCCGGCCGAAGTGGAGACGAAACGCGTTTCAGCTCTCCACTTTCTCCACTTCACCTCCCACTTTCTCCACTTCACCGCTATCGGTCGGGCATGGCCAGCCGTTTCGATCAGATTCCCAACCGCCGCGCGATCATCGACCGACGGGCCTTGGCGAGTGCGCTCGCGGCGTTGCCGGACGGGGAACCCGCCGCCCTGCGCCGCGACGCCACCGCCGAACTGCGCCGGGCGCTGGCCGACGGACGGGCGGAGATCGCGCGGCGGCTGGCCGAGCATCCCTCGCGCGGCCTGGAGGTGGCGGCGGCGCAGGCGTATCTCACCGACGTGCTGCTGTGCGCGCTGCTCGATCTTACCACCACCCGCCTTTACCCCCTTCACAATCCGACCAAGGGCGAGCGGCTGACCCTGATCGCGGTCGGCGGCTATGGCCGCGGCGAGATGGCGCCCTTTTCCGACATCGACATCGGCTTCCTTACCCCCGGCAAGCAGACCGCCCACGCCGAACAGGTCATCGAGTCGGTGCTGTACGCCTTGTGGGACCTGGGGCTGAAGGTCGGGCATTCCAGCCGCTCGCTGGACGACATGGTCCGCCAGGCGAAGAGCGATGTGACCATCCGCACCGCCCTGCTGGAGGCGCGCTACGTCTGGGGCGACACCGACCTGTATGACGAGGCGGCGCGCCGCTTCAAGGCGGAGGTGCAGGCCGACACCGCCCGGACCTTCATCGCCGAGAAGCTGGCGGAGCGGGACGCGCGGCACAAGAAGATGGGCGATACACGCTATGTGGTCGAACCCAATGTGAAGGAAGGTAAGGGCTCGCTACGCGACCTTCACGCGCTGTTCTGGATCGGCAAGTACATCCACGACGTCCAACATGCGCGCCAGCTGGTCGATGTCGGGCTGTTCACGCCGGACGAATACCGGCTGTTCAACCGCGCCGACAATTTCCTGTGGGCGGTCCGCTGCCACCTTCACCTGATCGCGAAACGGGCGGAGGACCGGCTGACCTTCGACTATCAACGAGAGATCGCGCACCGGATGCGCTTTTCCGATCGCCCCGGCCGGCCGGCCGTTGAGCGCTTCATGCAATATTACTTTCTCCAGGCGAAGTCGGTCGGAGACCTGACCGGCGTGTTCCTGGCGCATCTGGACGAGAAGTTCGCCGCGCGCGGCCGCCGCTTCGGCCTGCCACGCCTGCGCCGCTCGCCGGGCCGCCTCAACGGGTTCGTACTCGATCGCGGACGGCTGGCGCTGCCGCGCGACAGCTTCTTCGCCGAGGAGCCGGTGAGGCTGATCGAGATATTCCAGCTGGCGGACCTGCATGGGCTGGAAATCCACCCGCTGGCGATGCGCGCCGCCGCCCGCGACGCGAAGCTGATCGATGATTACCGCACCGACGCCCGCGCCAACGGGCTTTTCCTCGAAATCCTGGCAAGTCCCCGCGATCCCGAGCTGGTGCTGCGCTGGATGAACGAGGCGGGCGTGCTCGGCCGCTTCGTGCCCGATTTCGGCCGCGTGGTCGCGCAGATGCAGTTCGACATGTACCATCACTACACGGTGGACGAGCACACCATCCGTGCCATCGGCCTGTTGTCGCAGATCGAGCGAGGAGCCCTGCGCGACGAGCATCCCCTGGGGAGCGCGATCATCGACCAGGTCGTGTCGCGCCGGGTGCTGTTCGTCGCGGTGCTGCTCCACGACATTGCCAAGGGGCGCGGCGGCGACCATTCGGTCTTGGGGGCGCAGGTGGCGCTGCGCCTGTGCCCGCGTTTCGGCCTGAGCCCCGCCGAGACGGAGACGGTGTCCTGGCTGGTCCGCTATCACCTGCTCATGTCGGCGACCGCGTTCAAGCGCGACCTGTCCGACTTCAAGACCATCCTGGACTTCTGCGAAACGGTGCAAAGCCCGGAACGGCTGCGCCTGCTGCTGGTCCTGACCATTGTCGATATTCGCGCAGTCGGCCCCGGCGTGTGGAACGGGTGGAAGCGCCAGCTGCTCGCCGATCTCTACGAATCCGCCGAGGAAGTGCTGCGGCTCGGCCACAAGCAGAAGGGGCGCACCGAACGGATCGAAGCCAAGCAGGAGCGGCTGCGGAGCACGCTCGGCTGGAGCGCGGCCGACTTCACCGCCTATGTCCACCGCCTGCCGCCCGCCTATTGGATCGCCGAGCCCGACGAGGCGCTGCTCCAGAACGCCCGTTTCATCTCCGGGGTGGGCTCCGCGCAACTCGCCATCGACGCGCAGGTCGACGAGGAGCGCGGCGCCACGCTGGTCACGATCTATGCCGCCGACCATCCGGGGCTGTTCTACCGCATCGCCGGTGCCATCCACCTCGCCGGCGGCAACATCATCGATGCGCGCATCCACACCACGCGCGACGGGATGGCGATCGACAATTTCCTGGTGCAGGACCCGCTCGGCCGACCGTTCGACGATCCCGGCCAGCTCGGCCGGCTGCGCCGCGCGATCGAGGACGCGCTCGCCAATCGCAGCAAGCTCGCTGACCGGCTGCTCGCCAAGTCATCGCCGCGCCCGCGCGCCGACGCCTTTGCGATCGAGCCCAACGTGCTGATCGACAATCGCGCGTCCAACCGCTTCACGGTGGTGGAGGTCAACGCGCGTGATCGCCCGGCGCTGCTCAACCAGCTCGCCCATGCGCTGTTCCAGTCGAAGGTGACGATCCACTCCGCCCATGTCGCGACCTATGGCGAACGTGCGGTGGACACTTTCTACCTGACAGATCTGACCGGCGACAAGCTGCCCGACGGCCCCCGCGTCAAAGCCCTGGAACGCCGCCTCCACGCCGCCGCCGCGGGACAGCCGGTGGAGATGGCGGCCTGACCTGAAAAGCGGAGGAGTTTCAGAGCCGCCCGCGGACCGTCAGGCCATAGGTCCGGGGCTCTCCCAGAAAGGCGGTGAAAACTTGGTTCGCCGGCGTCGTGCCCAGCTGCGTGACCTGGGCCAGGCTGCCCGATCCCTGAAAGGGCGCGTTGAAGACGACCTGCTGATAATTCCGGTTAGTCAGGTTCTGCGCCCAAACCTCCAGCGACCAGCGGCGGTCGGGTCCACGCAGGCCGACGCGGGCATTGAGCAGGAAGAAACCGTCCTGCGCCTTTTCGGCGAACAGGTCGGAGCCGGTGTTATAGTCGGACGACAGGCGGCCATCGAGGTAGAACAGCGCCGACAGTCCCGTCGTGCCCAGTTCGGGTGTCCAGCTGGCCGAACCCGTCACGACATGTTCGGGCGCGCTCGACATGCGCCGGCCCGCGAGCAGGAACAACGCCGGATCGAGCGGCTCGCCGCCGTCGCTACCCACCAGATCGTGGCGATAGCGCGCGTCGGCCAGGGTATAGCCCAGGTTCACCGCGACGTCGTCCGCCGGATACAGCGCCGCCTCCAGCTCAACCCCCTGCGACCGGACGCCGCTCTTCACGTCACCCGTGCAGCGCCCCGTCACGTCGGAGGCATCGGTGTCGCCGCCCCTCAGGGTTTGCGAACAGGATCCGATATTCTGCACGACATAGTTGCTGCCGTTGAAACCGTTCAGCTGGAAATTGCTGAACGCCTGCCGAAACGCCGCGACGTTCAGCGTGAACGCCCGGCTGGTGAACTTCAGCCCCGCCTCGAAGGCGTTCACCGTTTCCGGCTTGAAGCGCAGCGCTGCCGCATTGGGGTTCAGCGTCACCAGCGGGCTGACGGCATTGCCGAGATCGGACCGATCGAGATTATAGCCCCCCGCCTTGTACCCTCGCGAATAGCTCGCATAGAGCAGCAGGCCCCGCGCAGCCTTGTAAGAGATCACGCCCGTACCCGTGAACTCCCCGTCGCCCCGATAGTCGGCGATCCTTTTCCCGTTCAACACGGCACTGGAATTGCCGGTACAGCCCAGCGTGATGATGCCCCCCGTAAGCGTGGGGTTGTTGGTGCGACGGTAATAATAGATGAAACCCAGGGCCGGAATAGCCAGCAAGTTCAGCAAGTGCACCCCAATGCTGAGGCCGATAACGTAGGCAATCAGCACCAGCCACCGGTCCGAATCGGCTTCGTCAGCGCGGTTCTCCCACTTAAGCATAAGCCACACCACGGCCGCTGTGCACAGCGACGACATGGCGTACACCTCGGCCTCCACGGCGTTAAACCAGAACGAATCGGAAAAGGCCAGGGCCA
>CAKTFL010000181.1 GCA_934555855.1 uncultured Sphingomonas sp.
CGGTGACCACCGGCCACCGGTCCCGCAGCTCCTCGGGAACGCGGCCATCCACGAGCACATCCTGCAGCTTGCGCGAGCCCGCCGGCCCCCGTACCCGGTCGCCCGCACGGCGCGTGCGCACCGTGAGCGGCCAGCAGGTGCCCTCGCTCAGGGGCAAGGCGAGCATGCCCGGCGGGGCCGCCGCCCCCACCCGCGCACTCGCCTCATAGGCTGCGGCCTGTGTCGCCATTCGCCGCGCCAGCACCGCGATGCGGGCGCGGTAATGCGGCTTCATCACCTCGCCCGGCGGCACGTCCATCTCGACCAGCCATTCGACCGGCAGGTAGCATCGCCCGGCGCGATCATCCTCGGCCAGGTCGCGCGCGATATTGGCCAGCTGGAACGCCATGCCCAGGTCGCACGCCCGGTCCAGCGTCGCCTCGTCGGCCGGGTCCACCCCCATCACCACCGCCATCATGCAGCCGACCACGCCTGCGACATGGTAGCAATAGCGGTACAGGTCGTGCTCGGTCCGCGGGCTCCATTCTTCGGCATCAAGCGCAAAGCCCGCCACCAGATCACGGGCAAAGCCGTGCGGCAGCTGCGTTTCTGCCACGACGACGCGCAGCGCGTCGAACGCCGGTTCGCCGACGACCTGTCCCGCCAGCGCCGCCTCGGTCATCGCCGACAGCCGTTGCAGCCGGGCCGGCGCGTCGGCGACCCGGGTCATGCCGTGTCCCATCTCCTGCCCATCGGCGATGTCGTCGCAGGCGCGGCACCAGGCGTAGAGAAGCCACGCCCGCTCACGCGTCGTCCGGTCGAACAATCGGCTCGCCGCGGCGAAGCTCTTGGATCCCCTCGCGATCGAGTCACGCGCGGCGGCGACGATCACCTCGCGAGAGGGGGGCGCCTCGCTCAGAGGTCCGACGCCTTCATCCGCACGATTGGCTGCGTCGGCACATGCGCGGCCATCCCGTCGAGCAGCACGTCCAGCGTGTCGGCGACGATCAGCAGGTCGCGATGCTGCGGGCGGAGAAAGCCGACCTCCCCCATCTTCTCCCAGAACGCGACGAGATGGTCGTAATAGCCCGCCGTGTTCAGCAGCCCGACGGGATCGGCGTGATAGCCGAGCTGCGCCCAGCTCAGCGCCTCCCACAGCTCGTCCATCGTTCCCGTTCCGCCGGGAATGGTGACGAAGCCGTCGGCTAGATCGGTGAACGCCTGCTTGCGCTGATGCATCCCGGGCACGACGTGCAGCTCGGTCAGCCCGCGATGCGCGACCTCCGCATCGACCAGCGCCTGCGGGATCACGCCGATCACCTCGCCACCGGCCGCCAGCGCCGAATCGGCAATCGCGCCCATCAGCCCCAGCCGGCCACCGCCATAGACAACTCCGATGCCGCGCTCGGCCAGGGTGCGCCCGACCGCGCGGGCGGTGTCGAGGTACAGGGGATCGGCTGGGGTCGCGGACCCGCAATAGACGGCCAGGCGCTTCATGCCGGTCGCGCTAGGCGATCCGCCACTCGGCCACAAGCGCGGGCGGCTTCAGGCCGATTTTGGTCCCAGACCGTCGCGGAGGAAACCGGCCATGACCTCGGCGACCTCGTCGGGGGTGCGTGCATCGTCCCACACGCCGTAGCGCAGACCCAGGAACACGTTCATTCCCATCAACGCCCAGGCATGGACGTCCGACACGTCCTCGCGGACCTCTCCCCGGGCAGCGGCGGCGCGCAGGCGTGCCTCGATCCGCTGGGCGGTCGTCTGATAATGTTGGCGGAAGCTGTCGGGATCGACGAATTCCGACTCGTCGATGATCCGGTAAATCTCCTTGTGCCCGCGCACGAACGCGATGAACCCGGCCAGCCCCGCGCGCTCGGCGGCGAGGCCGTCGGGGGCGGCGCGCACGGCGGGCGCGACATGGTCGCGCACCTGATCCGACATGTCCCGCACCAGCGCCCGGAACACCGCGTCCTTGCTGTCGAAATAGGTGTAGAAGCTGCCCAGCGCGACGCCCGCGCGGCGGGTAATGCCGCTGATCGACGCCTCGTGAAAGCCGACGCTGCCGAACTCGATCGCGGCCGCGTCCAGGATCGCGCGCAGTGTACGACGGCCGCGCTCCGTTCGCGGCGCCTTGCCTGCGCTCGCCGCCGCCGAAGCCGCGTCCGCCTCCTTCACCACCCTCTCCCCGTCACAAGTTGAATCTCGGTTCAGCTTTCAATATAGCGGGCAGCAACGGCGTACAACCCGGCAGAACGGGAGGCGCCGAAAGGGAGGATGCCATGATTCGCCTGACTGCGCGCGCGTTGCTGATCCTTGGCACTGCGCTGGCCGCGCTGCCAGCGGCGGCGCAGTCCACCGCCGCGACCGACCCCCAGGCCGCTGATCCCGCCGTACGCGACGAGGCGGCGAGCGATGTCGTCGTCATGGCCCGCAAGCGCGAGGAGCGGCTGATCGACGTGCCGATCGCCGTCACCGCGCTCTCCGCCGAGTCGATCGCGCGGTTGCAGGCGACGGACCTGTCCGGCATCCAGGGGGCGATCCCGAACGTGAACCTGGTCCAGGGGCGCGGATCCACGTCAAACGCCAACATCTATATTCGCGGCGTGGGCCAGCCCGATGCCCTCCAGACCTTCGATCCCGCCGTCGGAGTCTATGTCGACGGCGTGTATCTCAGCCGCATTCAGGGCGCGCTGTTCAACCTGTTCGACGTCGACCATATCGAGGTGCTGCGCGGGCCGCAGGGCACGCTGTATGGCAAGAACACGATCGGCGGCGCAGTCAACGTCGTCAGCCGCAAGCCCGATCTGGACGAGGTGAAGGCGCTCGGCTCGTTCACCTATGGCAGCTACGATCAGAAGCTGGCGAACGGATACGTCTCCGCGCCGATCGTGTCGGACAAGGTCGCGCTGAGCCTGGCCGGCGTGTACGACAAGCGCGACGGGATCGTCACCGATCCGCGGACCGGGCTGCGGTACAATGATCGCGATACGCTGGCGGGCCGGGCGATCCTCCATGCCGCGCCGACCGACCGGCTGCGTATTACGATCGAGGGCGATTATACCCGCCAGCGTACCGCCCCGACACTCGGCTATGCCACCGCCCCGCTCACCAACGTGCTGTATTCGCCGGCCTTTGCGGTGATCGGCGTGCCGGTGGTCAAGCAGCCCAACCCTTATGGCCCGTACCGCTATCGTGCCTCCACCAGCCTTGCACCCGGGCAGGGGCAGCGGCTGGATCACTGGGGCGTGGCGGGGACGGTCGACCTGGAGCTGTCGGACGCCGTCACCCTCACCTCGATCACCGCCTATCGCGACCTGAGGCCGGATTACCATATAGATTTCGACGCGACGGAGCTGGAGGTCGCGGACGCATTCGTCGGTGTGCGCCAGCACCAGTTCAGCCAGGAGTTGCAGCTGAAATACGACAGCGGCGCGCTGCAGGGCGTGGCCGGGTTGTACTACCTCAACGAGAGCGTGCAGTCGCATCAGGAATCGTACGACGACAATTATCTCCAGCTTCAGGCGACGCCGGCGCTGCGCGTGCCGCTGCCGTTCACCCGCTTCATCGACGACCGGCAGAACACCAAGAGCTATGCCGCATTCGGCCAGCTGACCTATAATCTGACGGGCCGGTTCTCGGTCACCGGAGGCCTGCGCTATACCAAGGAGCGCAAGCGCTACTTCCGGACCACGACGACCGACCTCGCCGGCACGGTTTCGGCGCCGTTCGTGTTTCCGAACAACCTGCCGGCCCCGTTCAACGATCTCGATCATGTCGATTTCGACGCCTGGACCCCGTCGGCGACGCTATCTTACAAGCCGACCCGCGACACGTTGATCTATGCCACCGCCGCGCGCGGCTTCAAGTCGGGCGGGTTCAACGGCCGGGTCAACGGCCTGGGCGACGTGACGCAGGTGGTGGACGGCGTCACCAGGGTGGTGCCGTTTTTCGATCCCGAAACGGTGTGGTCCTACGAAGCGGGGGCGAAGGGCAGCTTCCTGGGCGGGCGCGTGCAATTGTCGGGCGATGTCTTCTACGCCGATTACAAGGATTTCCAGGCCCGTGTCGGCGGCGGTACGACCGGGATCGCGGGAGGATCCTTTCCGGTCGTCAACGCGGGCAAGTTGCGGAACTGGGGTATCGAGGCCGAAATTGCCGTGCGGCCCGTCACGCAATGGTCGATCCGATCGACCTTCGGCTATCTCGATTCGAAGTATCGCGAGTTCAACGATGCTCGCCGCGCGCCCGCCTTTTCCTGCAACCCCACCGGCAACCGGATCACCTGCAAGCCGGCCTTCACGCCGCCGATCACCTGGTCGATCGCCAGCGATTACGCGATCCCGCTGGGCGATGCGGGCAGCCTCACCCTGGGCGGCGACCTGCGCGTTGTCGACAAGCATTACCTGTCGGTCGACAATCGCGAGAACCTGAAGGAAGACGGCTACATGCTCGTCAACGCCTTCGTCCAATATGACGCGCCCGGCGGGCATTATTATGTCCGCGGCGGCGTCAGGAACCTGACCAGGTCGGTCTACCTGACCGACGCGCAGGAATTCTCCAGCGTGGGCAACATCCAGACAGCCTATTACGGCGATCCGCGCACGTGGAGCAGCACGGTCGGCTTTCGCTTCTGACCGGAGCCAAAGGGGGAGGGGAGATGACCGATACACGACGGCCGGCGGGGCTGGTGCTGGCCATGCTGCTGCTGGTCTATGTCCTCAACTTTCTGGATCGGCAGATACTGGGCATTCTTGGGCCACCGATCCGGGCGGAGCTGGGGCTGAGCGATACGCAGTTCGGCGCGATCGGCGGGCTCGCCTTCGCCACGCTGTATTCGGTGCTGGGCGTGCCGCTGGCGATGCTGGCCGATCGGACGAGCCGCAGCGGCGTGGTGGCGGCGGCGCTGACCGTGTGGAGCGCCTTCACCGCGCTATGCGGGTTCGCGGCCGGGTTCTGGCAGCTGTTCCTGTTTCGGCTGGGCGTCGGGATCGGCGAGGCGGGCGGCGCGGCGCCGTCCTATGCGCTGGTGGCCGACTATTTCCCGCCGGAGCGGCGGTCGCGGGCGCTGGCGATCTATTCGCTCGGCGTGCCGCTGGGCGGGGCGCTGGGCGTGGTGTTCGGCGCGTATATCGCGCAGCTGGTGACCTGGCGCACGGCGTTCGTCAGCGTCGGGCTGCTCGGCGTGGTGCTGGCGCTGGTGTTTCGCTGGATCGTTCGCGACGTACCGCGGCCGAAGATCGCCGCGGCCACGGTGCCGCTG
>CAKTFL010000182.1 GCA_934555855.1 uncultured Sphingomonas sp.
GATCGAGGTGCCAATGAACTCGCCCGATCCGCTCGACAGCGTGGAGCGGCTGGCGAAGCGGTTCGGCGACCGGGCGGTGATCGGCGCGGGCACGGTGCTGACCGTGGACAAGGTAAAGGCCGTGGCGGACGCGGGCGGCACCATGATCATCTCTCCCAACACCAACACCGACGTGATCCGCGCCAGCGCGGCGGCGGGGCTCGTTTCCCTGCCCGGCTCCGCCACGCCCAGCGAGGCGTTCGCGGCGCTGGATGCCGGCGCGACCGCGGTGAAGCTGTTCCCGGCCGAAGCGGCGAGCCCGGCGGTGATGAAGGCGATGCTGGCCGTGCTGCCCAAGGGGGTCCGCATCCTGCCGGTCGGCGGCGTCGCCCCCGATAACATGGGACCCTGGCTCGCCGCCGGCGCGGCCGGGTTCGGCCTGGGTTCGGCGCTGTACAAGCCGGGCATGACGGCGGCGGAAGTGGGCGAACGCGCCCGTGCCTTCGTCACGGCGCTCGCCACGGCACGCTGACGGTCGCGGAAGGCGCGGCGGGCTAGCCCCCGCGCCTTCCGTTCGCCATTCCGCTCAGCGCGCCATCATCCCGTTCGCCATCCGCAGGAACGCCTGCTGCATGTGCGTGCCGAGCGCCGGCTCGATCCGGTTCTCGGCCATCGCGCGGCTCATCGCGTGAACCCATTGCGCGGCCGTCCGGCGTTCGATCGCCATGCCGCGATGCATCGACATTATGCACGCGCCCGGCCGCGCCTCGAACCAGGTGCGCGGGCCACCCAGCCAGGCGGACAGGAACTGGGTCAGCGACCCGCGCATGGGCAGCAGGTCGGCCGCGTGCATCGCGCGCAGCTCGGCATATATCGGCTCATGCTCCATCAGGTCGTAGAAGCGCTCCACCACCGCCCGCACGCCGTCCTCGCCGCCGACGCGGTCGTACAGCGAGGGCTCGCCCGCGGCGCCGGCCCCGATCTCTTCTTCGGTCATCGCCCCTCCATAGCCGTCGCGCCTTCGCACGGGTAGCAGCCCGCCCGCCTTGACGCCGATCAACACGGGGTGGGTCAGACCGGCTGAGCGTGCCAGGGGGAGCTGACGACCATCAGCCGTGGTCCCGCATGTTCCATCAGCGCGGTACGAAGCTGCGCGGCGCGGCGGCCGTGGAGCAGCCGCTGCCACCAATGCCGCAGCACCAGTTCCGGAATGATGATCGCCACCGACCGGCCGGGGGTCGCCGCGTCGATCTTCTCGACCAGCTCCAGCAGCGGCCCGTGGATCTCCCGATAGGGCGCGGGGACCATCATCAGCCGCGGCGGCGTCTCGCCGGCCGCCTCCAGCGGTGCGGCGATCTCTCGCTCGAACCGCTCGCGGACGGCGGCAAGGTTCTCCTCCTCGTCCGGGCCCTCCAGCCGCAGCAGGTGGACGGCCAGCACGTCGGGCGACAGCGTCATGGCGAAGCGCAGCGCGCGGTCGGTCATGCGGTTGCGCTCCTCATAGGCGACCATGACCGTCGGCGGCTCATGCTCCTCGACCAAGAACGGCTCCGTGCTCGCCAGCCGTTCGTCCTGCCGCCGGTAATAGCGACGGATCGCCAAAAGCAGCAGCACGGTCAGCGGGATGGCGAGCGTCACGATCCACGCGCCCTCCAGGAACTTGGCTGCCGTGATGACCAGCAGCGCCACGACCGTCGTGATCGCGCCCAGCGTATTGATCGCGAGCCGGCGCGCGTTGCGGCCCCGCTGCCGGCGCCAGTGCACGATCATGCCGACCTGGCTGATGGTGAAGGTCAGAAAGGCGCCGATCGCGAACAGCGGAATCAGGTGGTCGGTGATGCCGCGAAACAGCACCAGCAGCGCCCCCGCCGTCACCGACAGGAATACGACGCCCACCGAATAGACCAGCCGCCGGTCGGACACGGCAAAGGCGCGCGGCAGGAAATTGTCGCGCGCGACCAAGTGGCAGCCGCGCGGAAAACCCACAAAACTGGTGTTCGCCGACAGGCACAGCACCGCCAGCAGGCTGGTCATCGCGACATAATAGACCACGCCGCGGCCGGCGATCGCGGCGGCGAGCTGCGACAGGACGCTCTGATAACCCGCCTCGGTCTGGTCCATCGCGCCCAGGCCGTAGAGATGCGCCACGGTGGCGATGCCGGCGAGCAACAGCCCCAGCGTCAGACAGATCGCGGTCAGCGTCCTGTGCGCCTGGCCGACCACCGGTTCCTTGAAGGCGCTGACGCCATTGGATACCGCCTCCACCCCCGTCATCGCGGTGCAGCCGGCGGCAAAGGCGCGGATCAGGATCCACAGCCCCACCGCCTCCGTCGCGTGGCCCAGCGCGGGCGGCGGCACGACGGGCCGGGGCGTCCCGCCGCCGAGCGCCAGGCCGGCCAGCCCCCAGGCGATCAGCCCCAGAAAGGAGGCGATGAAGACGTAAGTCGGCAGCGCGAACAGCCATCCCGCCTCCCGCGTCCCCCGCAGGTTGGCGATTGCCACCAGGACCAGGATGCCCAGGCACAGGGGCACCGTATAGGCATGGAGCGCCGGGATCGACGAGGTCAGCGCGCCCACCCCGGCCGAAATGCCCACCGCGACGTTCAGGACGTAATCGAGCATCAGCGCCGCCGCCGCCACCAGCGAGCCGATCGGCCCGATATTCTCCTTGGCGACGGTGTACGCGCCGCCATTGGAGGGATAGGCGACGATGACCTGCCGATAGGACAGGTACAGGATGGCCAGCAGCGCCACGATCGGCGCGATCACCCATCCGATATAGCTGAGGCTGATCGCGCCGAGCGGGATCATTACCGTCAGCGCCGCTTCCGGTCCGTAGGAGGACGATCCCAGGCCGTCCAGGCCCATCGCGGGAACGCCCTCGAACCAGCCGATCTTCCGCTGTTCCCCTTCCCGGTTGGCGAGACGACGGCCGAACAGCATATCGAGGAGCTTCATGGCGGATCACAACGAGCCGGCATCGTTTCCGTGCCGTAACTGCTCCCTCGAAAGAGAACCTGTCCGCGTCCGGCGCGTTCATCACTCCCTGTGGCCAGGGGCACCGGCATGATCGATCGCCACATCGCCAAGCTGCGCGCTCGGGCCGACATCTCGGCCCGGGAGGAGGAGGCAATCCGCTCGGCCGTGTCCGGCTATCGCGACCACGCCGCCGACCAGACCATCGTCGCCGCCTATGTCGAACAGGACCACAGCCTGTTGCTGATCGACGGCATCATGTGCCGGTACAAGGACCTGCGCGGCGGCCAGCGCCAGATCACGCAGTTGCACGTCGCCGGCGACTTTCCCGACCTGCACAGCTTCACCCTGAAATATCTCGATCACGAGGTGATGACGCTGACGCCGTGCCGGGTGGCGGTGGTGCCGCATGACAATCTGCGCCGCATGACCGAACAGTTCCCGCGGCTGACCCGCCTGTACTGGTTCAGCACCAATATGGACGCGGCCACTCACCGTGAATGGGAATTGTCGCTTGGCCGCCGCTCCGCCCGGGCGAGGGTGGCCATGCTGCTGAGCGAACTCCATATCCGGTTCCAGATCGTCGGCCTGGCCGATGAAACGGGCTACGACCTGCCCCTGACCCAGACCGATCTCGGCGAATCCACCGGATTGACCAATGTGCACGTCAACCGGACGCTGCGCGAATTGCGTGAAAGCGGGCTGGTCGAATTCCAGGCCGGCCGGGTCGCGATTCTCGACCGTGAGGGGCTGTGGCAGGCGGGCGAGTTCGACCCGCGCTATCTTTACCTCGACCGGCAGGACCGCTGAACGGGTGCATCCCCGCTCGATGGCAAGAGTGCTGGACGGCGCCTGCGTCGCTGGGCAGGAGGTCGGGCGATGCAGACAGGAGACGGGATGAGCAGCCACCACGACGTGTTGATCGTCGGTTCAGGTCATGCCGGCGCACAGGCGGCGATCGCGCTGAGGCGGCTGGGCTTCACCGGCACGGTCGCCCTCGCGGGCGAGGAGGCCGAGCTGCCCTATGAACGGCCGCCGCTGAGCAAGGAGTATCTTTCCGGCGACCGTCCGTTCGACCGGATGCTGTTGAGGCAGGCGAGCTTCTGGACGTCGGCGGACATCGCCCTGCTCGCCGGCCGCAAGGCGGTGCACGTCGATCCGCCGGCCCATGCCGTGACCTTCGCCGATGGCGAGGTGGCGACCTATGGCAGGCTGGTGTGGGCGGCGGGCGGCGACGCGCGTCGCCTGTCCTGTCACGGGCACGACCTGAGCGGCGTCCATTCGGTGCGGAGCCGCGCCGATGTCGACCAGCTGCTGCGCGAACTGCCGGACGTGCGCCATGTCGCCGTGGTCGGCGGCGGCTTCATCGGCATGGAGGCCGCGGCGGTGCTGACCAAGCTGGGCAGGACGGTGACGCTGCTGGAGGCGCAATCGCGGGTGCTGGCGCGCGTCTGCGGCGATGAGATCGCCCGCTTCTACGAGGCGGAGCATCGCGCGCACGGGGTCGACCTGCGGACCGGCACGACCGTCGCCTCGATCGAGGCGCGGGATGGGGAACGGGTCGGCGGCGTCGGGCTGGAAAGCGGCGAGGTGATCGCCTGCGACATGGTGATCGTGGGCATCGGCATCGTCCCCGCGATCGAGCCGCTTCGCGCCGCCGGTGCCGCCCGTGACGGCGGCGTGCTAGTCGACCGGGCCGCGCGCACCTCGCTGGCCGATGTGTATGCGGTCGGCGATTGCGCCGTTCGCCCCAGCGACTTCGCGCAAGACGGCGGCCCGATCCGTATCGAATCGGTGCAGAATGCCGGCGTGATGGCGCTCGCCGCCGCCGCCGACATCACCGGTGCCGTGCCCGACAAGGAGCCCGTGCCCTGGTTCTGGTCGAACCAGTTCGACCTGAGGATGCAGACGGCGGGCATCGCCACCGGCCATGACCGCACGGCGGTGCGCGGCGACCCGTCCGCGCGCAGCTTCGCGGTCGCCTATTTCCAAGGCGACCGGCTGCTGGCGTGCGACTGCGTCAACGCGGCCAAGCTGTTCGGCCAGGCCAAGCGGATGCTGGCGGACGGCGCGCACCTCGACGCCGCGATCTTCGCGAATGCCTCACGGCCGATCGAGGAGGCGATCAGATCGCCGTCGCATACAGGGCATGGTGCGTCAGGATGAACAAGGTCCGCCGGTCCTCGCCGCCGATGATCAGCTGAAGCGGCCGGTCGGGCACGTCGATCCGGCGCACGGGCCGGCCGGCCGCGTCGTAGACGAACACCTGCCCGTTCGCGACA
>CAKTFL010000183.1 GCA_934555855.1 uncultured Sphingomonas sp.
GCGTCGCCCGCCGCGCTGATGAAGCCGATGTCGAGCAGGTCCGGCTGGCCCAGTCGCAGCAGCAGGCCCGCGATGGGCAGCACGGCAATGGGCAGCATCAGCGCGCGGCCGAGCGGCTGGAGCGCCCCAAGGATCGATCTCATGCCCGTGCCTCCTCTTTCTCGAAACGCCTGGCCAGCATCCTGACCTCTGCCGCGGTGGCGCAGCGCAGCGCGGCGGCCGCATGGACGCGGCACGCCTGGATAGTTAGGCCCGCCACCAGCGCCTTGATCTCAGGCACCCGACCGGGCGCGGCGGACAGTTCCGTCACGCCAAGTCCGATCAGGATCGGAACCGCCAGTGAATCGGAGGCAAGGCCGCCGCATACGCCCGTCCAGCGGCCATGCTGCCGTGCCCCGCGACAGGTCTCGCCGATCAGCCGCAGCACCGCGGGATGCAGCCCGTCGATCGCCGCCGCGACGGCCGCGTTGCCGCGATCCATGGCGAGTACATATTGCGTCAGGTCGTTGGTACCGACCGACAGAAAATCCGCTTCCGCCGCCAGCAGGTCGGCGGTAATCGCGGCCGCCGGGGTTTCGACCATGATGCCCAGCTTCACCGGCTCGGTCACGCCCAGTTCGCCGCGCAGCCGATCGAGCACCGTCCGCACCGCGCGCAACTCGTCCAGCCCGGCGATCATGGGGAGCATGATGCGGCACTGGCCGACCGGCCGCACCGACAGGATCGCGCGAAGCTGGTCCTCCAGCACCGCCGGATGGGTGAGTGCGACGCGGATGCCGCGCAGGCCGAGCGCCGGATTCTCCTCGGCGGGAAAGGGCAGGTAAGGCGCCGGCTTGTCACCGCCAATGTCCAGCAGCCTGACGATCAGCGGCCGTCCGTCCAGCGCATCCGCGATCCGCTGATATTCCGCGGCCTGTTCCCCGACGCCCGGCATCGCATCGCGATCCAGGAACAGGAACTCGGTCCGCAGCAGGCCGCATCCTTCGGCGCCGCGTGCCACCGCTGCCTGTGCATCGGCCACGGAGCCGAGGTTGGCGAACAGCTCGATGCGTTCGCCGTCACTGGTCCGGCACGCCACGCCCGCGCGGGCCAGGGCGTCGGCGCGCCACTGTGCTGCGGCGGCGACTGCCTCCTGCGCTGCCGCGAGCCGGTCGGGCGCAGGGTCGGGAAGCAAGAAGCCGCCGTTCGCGTCCAGGATCACCGGCGTGTCGTCGGCCACTTCGCGCAGGGCGGGACCGATCGCCACCAGCGCGGGCAGGTCGAGCGACGCGGCCAGGATCGCAACATGGGAGGTCGGGCCGCCCCGCTCGACCGCAAGCCCCGCCAATGTGCTGGCATCGAGGCCCATCAGGTCGGACGGCAGCAGGTCTTCCGCTACCAGCACCGTGCCCGGCGGATAGATCGCGGCCGCCACCGCCCCGGTCAGTCGCGCGATCAGCTGGCGCTCCAGATCGAGCATGTCGCCGGCCCGCTCCGCCAGCCGCGCGTCGCTGCCGGCGCGCAGGGCGTCCGCGAGGGGACGAATGGCGGCGCGCCAGGCATGACCGGCGCCGTGACCGCGGGCGATCTCCGCCCGCGTCGCATCGAGCAGCGCCGGATCGTCGAGCAACGCCCGATGAGCCTCCATGATCGCGCGGGCGGGCCCGGCAGCGGTGAGCGCACGCGCGGTGAGGTCGTCGGCCAGTTCCCGGAGGGCAGCGGCGAACGCAGCCTCTTCCTGGGCGATGCCTGCGCCCTGCTTCGGCAGTTCGGCGTCGCCGACGTGATGACGCCGCACATTTCCCACTACCAGTCCGGGGGCGGCGGTCACCCCGGCCAGCGCGCCGGTGGGGACGTTCCCGTCCTGGGCCGCGGCAGGTGCGACCGGGGCGGGCGCTGGAACGGGGAACGCCTGGTGCTCGCCCAGCCCGCCCTCGATCAGTGCCACCAGCCCTGCGACTGCCCCGGCGGCGTCGTCGCCTTGAGCCGATACGATCACGCCGTCGCCGTTGCTGATGCCGAGTGTAAGAAGCCCGGTGGGGCTTGCCGCCGGCGCGCTGCGGCCGCCCTTCGCCAGGGTCAGTGCCGCGCGCTGTTCGCGGGCAAAGGCGGCGATGCGGGCGGCGGGGCGGGCATGGATGCCATGCGGCAGGGCGATGGTGAGGGTGCGCTCATGTCGTTCGCCTTCTCCCCTTGCCGGCTCAGTGGTGCCGGCATTGTTGGGCACCAGCGTCATCAACGGCTCGCCCGGCGCGATCGGGCCAGGTCCGGCGCGCTCCGTGACGCGCCAATCCTCGCCGATCGCCAGCACCGGCGTTACAATCGCCCGTGCCTCGCGCACCAGCAGGTCGAGGTCGAAACGGATCAGCGGCTCGCCCGGCGTCACGACCTTGCCGGCCTGCACCAGCGGCGTGAAGCCGCGCCCGCCCAACGCCACGGTGTCGAGGCCGATATGGATCAGCACCTGCGCGCCCTCCGCCGTCTCGATTGTCAGCGCGTGGCCGGTGGGCTGAACGCTCAGCACGGTTCCTGCACAGGGCGAGACCAGGCAGTCGCCGACCGGATCGATGGCGACGCCATCGCCCAGCATCCGCTCTGCGAATACCGGGTCGGGCACGTCCTCGAGCGCCGTGACCCAGCCCTGCAACGGCGCGGTAAGGACGATGGCGGGCATTAGGTCTCCGTTCGTGATCTTGGCGACGACAGGCCCGCGATCAGGCGTGACTGATGTGGCGGACCGGCGCGGCCTGGGCCGCTTCCATATGTTCCCCGCCGATCGTCGTCGCGACGGCGTGGAGATCGGCCGAGAGCTGTACCCAATCCGCGCGCTGCCCTGGCGACAACGCGCCGCGCTCCTGCGACAGGCCGAGGAAGGCGGCCGGATTGCCAGCCGCCATCGCCGCCGCGACCTGGGGCGAAAGCCCGAGGCGCGTCACTGCGCCTCGCACCGCGCCGGCCATGTCGAGATCGCATCCCGCCAGCGTTCCGTCGGGACCCAGGCAGCGCCCGCCCACTACCCGGATCGGCTTGCCCTGCAGCACGAAATCCTTGTCGGCGGCGCCCACGGAGGGCATCGCATCGGTGACCAGCATGAACCGTTCGGGCGAGCGCGCGCGCAGCGCGACGCGCAGCACCGCATCGTCGACATGGACGCCGTCGACGATCAGCCCGCACCATGCCTGCTGGTCGTCCAGCGCCGCGCCGACAAGTCCGGGGGCGCGGTGAAGCAGCGGCGACATTGCGTTGAACAGGTGCGTGACCCCGCTGGCTCCGGCCACAAAGGCCGCGACCGCCTCCGCATGAACGGCGTCGCTGTGTCCCAGGCTGACGATCACGCCGGCCGCGACCAGCGCGGCGATGCGGTCGGGGGGCACGATCTCCGGCGCCAGCGTCACCAGCACGCGGCCGCGGCGCGGGCGGGTGAGCAGGGCGAGCAGTTCGTCGTCCATCGCGCGGAAGCGGGATGGTTCATGGATGCCCTTCCGCGAAGGGCTGATGCACGGGCCCTCGACATGGATGCCGATCACGCCCGGCACGCCCGCCTCGATCGCAGCATCCACCGCGTCGAGCGCCTGCGCGATCCGGTCGGGTGTTTCGCTGATCAGGGTCGGCAGAAAGGCCGTGGTGCCATAGCGACGATGGGCGGCGCCGATCGCCGCGATGCCATCGACGCTGGTCGCGTCGTTGAACAGCACGCCGCCGCCGCCATTGACCTGCACGTCGATGAAGCCGGGCATCAGCCAGCCGCCGCCGAGGTCTATTGCTCCGCCATCGGCGCGGGGGTCAATGGCGACGATCCGGCCGCCCTGAACGTCGAGGCTCGCCTGCGGCAGCACGCCGGCGGGCGTGACGATATGGCCGTTGGTGAAGGCGTGAACGGTCATAGGGTACGCGTAACCTTGCTGAGGTGCTGCGGCGAATCGGGGTTGAAGCCGCGGGAAAGCGACAAGGCATTGGCCATTCGATAGAAGCTCTGGATCATCAGGATCGGCTCGATCGCGCGATGGGCGCGAAGGGCCGGCGTGTCACCCGCTCCATCCTGCGAGGCATCGGCAAGCGCCACGCGCGCCTCACGGCTAGCAAACTCGGTGGCCACCGCGCGCACATCGTCGCCCGCCAGGTCCGACGTCGCCAGGGCCAGCAGCGGAAAGCCGGGGCCGACGATTGCCATCGGGCCGTGCCGGACCTCCGCCGAACTGAACGCCTCGGCATGAAGACCGCAGGTTTCCTTCAGCTTCAGGGCGGCTTCCGCGGCGATGCCGAGGCCCAGGCCGCGCCCGATCACGAACAGGTTGGTCGCGTCCTGCAACAGTGTTTCGACGCCGTCCCATGGCAACGCCCAGGCCCGCGCCAGCGCGTCGGGAAGGCCCGCGACAGCGGCACGCAGCGACGTATCGTCCGCCCATTCCGCGACCAGGGCCGCGAAGCCGGCGAGGGCGGTGATGTAGGACTTGGTCGCCGCGACGGAGCGTTCCGGCCCTGCTTCCAGCGGCAGCAGCGTGTCGGCGGCGGCGGCCAGCGGCGACGTGACGTCATTGACGAACGCGATCACATGCGCGCCCGCCGCCTTTTGGGCATCGACCACCGCAAGCAGGTCGGGGCTGCGGCCGCTTTGCGACACGGCGATGCACAGGGTGCCGCGCGCCCGGGCGGGAGCCGCATAGACCGATGACACGGAGGGTGCCGCCGACGCGACGGGAACGCCCAGCATCGTCTCGATCAGGTATTTGCCATAAGTCGCGGCATGGTCCGACGATCCGCGGGCGCAGGTGACGACCACTGCCGGCTGCAACGCACGCAGCTTCTTGCCCAGCCTCGCCAAGGTGTTGCTGTTGGCCGCCAGGAAACGCGCCACTGCCTCGCCGGCCTCGCCTGCCTCCCGGAACATCGCGGTGCTGTCGGCTGCGATCACCGTTCGCGCCTGTTGCGTAGATTGCACAATTGTCCCCCATCTGCCCCGCAGGCAGACTAGTCATAGATTGGTATTATTCAAGCATGGTTTCGCAATGCCGATGCAATGGCCGCAACCCTGGCGGGATCGGTCTCGCCGGTTTCACCCGCGATGAAGCCGAAGCGGCGCTCGGGCGTGTTGGGCGCGACCGCGGCCGCCGTGCGGCATGACGCGTGAACTTCCCGCACTCCGGTCGCCAGGATCGGAGCCAGCGTTTCCGCCGCGACGCCGCTGCCGGCGAGCACGGTGATGCGCCTCGCCGCCTGGCGATGCAGGGCCGTCAGCGCCGCCGCGCCCTCGAT
>CAKTFL010000184.1 GCA_934555855.1 uncultured Sphingomonas sp.
CTCGACGGCGGAGCGGATGCCGTTGACGACCTCCGTCGGGTTATATTCCTCACCGGCTTCATCGGCGAGCAGGTCGGCCTGCACCGCCTTTCCTCGAATTTTTCTTGCCTTGGGGATCGGCGAGATCAGCGCGCTTGGTCGCCGCCGCTCGACGATGACGGCAGTCGGCTGGCCATCAGCATCCAGTTCCCAATGACGACCGGGTTCTTCGTAAGGCGAATTCAGGATGGGCGACTGAAAAAATGCGTCATTCATTCGCGCCCACCCACTGCCCCATTTCCTCGACCCCTGCTCGCTTATCGATGTTTTCCAAGCAGCTCGCCGTCAAGCCTCCCCGACGGGATAACGAGACAACAAAATGCCGGCCAAGCCCGTCAGCCGGCCGAAATCCTAGCGGGTTGACCATCCGGTCGCCAAGACGGTAACGTCATTTGCGTACAGAACGTGCGTACAAAGCAGGGTGGCGCAAGCGCGTAAAACCCGCAGAATTGCGTAGATTTTCCGCTGAGTGACGCCTCCCGTAGGGGTCACCACGCGGCTGATGCGCCGGGCATCGCGGTTGTCATGGTCGTTTGTGGCGGTGCGGCCGCAAGGTGATGACGCCCTTGGGTGGCGAGTATACAGGGATTACTGCACGTCCGGGTGACCATCGCGATGGCTATCGACGGGGTTTGTCTCCGAGACAGGCATGGCGATCGTGCAGTGAACGCCGTCGCTTTCAAGAACATAGGTCGTTCTGGCGGAAAGCTGGTAGGGCAGAGCACGCTCGATCAGCTCGCGTCCCTGGCCGGTGCCCTGCGGCGCTGCCTCCGGGAGCGGCATGTTGACGCCAGTTTCCCGCCAGTCGATCTGGAGCCATGGCTTTCCGCTGTCGTCTCCGCCGGACGTGCGCCAGGCGATGACAAGCCGCGCGTCCGGCTGGCCGAGCGCACCATATTTGACAGCATTGGTCGCGAGTTCGTGCAGGGCCATGGCAAGCGTCTGAACAGTCGTGGAACGCAGGCGAACCCCGTTGGGCCCGTCGATCACGACGCGACCATCCTGATCCAGTTCCACACCATGGGCGGCGAGTTCGGTGCGGATCAGCTCGTCGAACGTGACCCGATCATGCTCCTTGAGCCGCGAAAGCAGGCCCTGGACACGGGCGAGCGCATCCAGTCGATCGTGAAAGCGACGCCTGAAATCCTCAAGGTCGCTGCTGCCACGCGCCGTCTTCTGCGCCATCTGTCGCACCACGCCGATCAGGTTGCGCGTTCGATGCTGGAGCTCCGCCACCAGCACCCCCTGCCGCTCCTGCAGATCGCGTAGATCGTCAATGTCGGTCGAGGTGCCGATCCACTCGACGATCCTGCCACCTTCGTCCCTGATCGGAGCGGTGCGGACCTGGAACCACCGATAGGTATCGTCACTGGCGCGACGGATCCTGATCTCCATGCCGAAGATGCCCTGCTCGGGCGCGCGGCTCCACGCCTGGCGCGCGATCGGACGATCGTCCGGGTGCACGGGATCGAGCCAGCCCCAGCCTTCGCTTTCCGCGTCGGTCTGCCCGGTATATTCGCTCCACTGGCGGCTGGCCCAGGTCCAGTAGCCCGAGTCGACAGCACGCCAGACGAGCTGCGTCAGCCCTTCGACCAGCGAATGGAGCCGCTCGCGGCTTTTGCGTACCGCCTCCTCCGCCTCGTGGCGGCCGGTGATGTCGCTGGCCGCGCCGAACCATTCGAGGACCTCGCCGTCGCTGCCGGTGATCGGCACAGCGCGCGAGAGCACCCAGCCGATCGAACCGTCAATGCGGAGCACCCGATGCTCCAGCTCGAACGTGCCCTTCTGACGGCTCGCGTGCTCGATGGCCGCGTGGACCCGTGGCCGCTCAACCTCGGGGATATGCTGCGACAGCCACGCGGTGCTTTCGTGCGTATCCGCAAGAAAGCCCCTGCCCGACAAATCGATCATTTCCGACCAGTCGGGGCTCATCCGGTAGATCACCTCGGAGCTGGCCGAGAGCAACGCCCGCATCCGGGCCTCGCTGTCGCGGAGGGCCGTCTCGGCATGGTGGACGGTCGTAAGGTCGGTGAAGGTGACGACAACGCCGCTGATGTAATTGTCGAGGCTGCGATAGGGCAGCACCTTGGCCGCGAAGTGGCGCTGCGTCTGCGGGTCGATCACCGTTCGCTCGACCGGCACCAGCGCCTTGAGGACGCGGCGCACATCGTCGGGAAGCTCGGGATAGGCGACGCGCGACACGACATGGCCGAGCGGACGGCCGACATCGGTTTCGAGCAAGTGGAAGATGTCGGTCGCCGAGGGCGTGAAGCTGCGGACGCGAAGCTCGTTGTCCAGGAACAGGGTGGCGATCTGCGTCGCTTCCAGCAGGTTCTTGAGATCCGAATTGCTGCGGCCAAGCTCGGCCACGCGGTGCGCCAGCTCGCCGTTAACCGTCTGCAATTCCTCGTTGACGGACTGCAACTCCTCCTTCGAGGTTTCCATCTCCTCGTTTGCAGATTGAAGTTCCTCGTTGATCGACTGATATTCCTCGTTGGAGGATTTCAGTTCCTCGTTGGTCGATTCCAACTCCTCGATCGTCGCCTGAAGCCGATCGCGCGTGAGGCGCAGCTCGGACTCGAGCCGTTCGACGCGCTCGCCAGTTTCCACCTGGTCTCCACCGCCCGATCCCTCGGGTACCGGCCCGGTGTCCTGGAACAGGATCACAAGGGAAACCACGTCGCCGGTGCCGACCGGCTCCACGATCACGTTGACCCCCGTCGCACGACCTTCCTGTTGCAGGATCAGGCGTGGAAGCTCGACGCGGCGCCCTTCCGAGATGGCGCGATGCAGCCCGGAGCGCAGGTCTATCCGCAGGTCGCGGTGAACGAGATTGAACACGTTGAGGCTGGCTATGCCGGCGGCCGGTTCGAGGAAGCGCCCGGTACGTCCCGAAAAGTGGAGCACGTCCCCCTGGGCATCGACGACGACATAGGCAGGCGAATAGCGCTCGGCGATCGCCTCGGCCTGTCGGCTGACCGCTCCCGACAGGCGAGCTGGCGACGGCGTATCCGCAAGCAGGGTCGGCAGAGGCTCCGAGGCGCGCGGCCGGGGGCTCAACGGAAATTCGGGAATGATCCGGGTGGCGGTCTCAAGCCGGCGGAACAGACGGTTCTTGCGATCGACGGGCGCGAACAGCTTGCCGTGGCGCGTCACGTTTTCGGAATTGCCGAGGAACAGCACCCCGCCCGGGACAAGCGAGAAGTGGAAGATCGGAATGACGCGGTTCTGAAGCTCCGTGTTCAGGTAGATCAGCAGGTTGCGGCACGAAAGGATGTTGACCCGCGAAAAGGGCGCATCCTTGATCAGGTTGTGCGGCGAGAAGATGCACATCTCGCGCAGTTCCTTTGACACGCAATATGTGTCGCCCTCCCGCACGAACCAGCGCTCCAGCCGGTCGGGCCGGACATGGGCCTCGATCGACCGGGCGTACCGCCCCGCGCGCGCAAGCCCGAGAGCGCGCGCGTCGAGATCGGTCGCGAAGATCTGCACCTGCGGCGGATGATCGAGCATGGCGAGGTGCTCGCGCAGCAGGATGGCGATCGAGTAGGCTTCCTCTCCCGTGGCGCAGCCGAGGACCCAGACACGGAAATGGTCCTCCGGCCCCTTCCCTTCCAACAGCCGCGGCAATTCGCGCTCCAGCGCCTCGAATTCCGGCGCGTCGCGGAAGAACTGGGTGACGCCGATCAGCAGGTCCTGGAACAGGTCCTGCACCTCCTGACGATCACCGCGCAGCCGCGCGACATACGCATCCAGCGCATCGATCTGGAGCACCTGCATCCGCCGATGCACACGCCGCAGGAAGGTGCCGCGCTTGTAGCCGTGGAAGTCGTGGCTGATGACGTTGCGGAGGATGGTGGTGATCTGCGTCACCTGCGCTTCGACCTCGCCCGGCTCGTCCTCCTGTTCGGGCGTGCGGGCGGCAACGGCGAGGTTCTTGAGGTACAGCTCGATCTGGGTTGCGATGTCGTCGACCGGCACGTGCAGATCGACCACCCCGAACGGCCCGGCGACGCCCTGGGCGCCGCCGTCGTCGTCGCGGGTGTGCGCTTCGCCGATCGACAGGCCGCCAAACTTCTTGGTCGCCGTGACGCCCGCAGTGCCGTCGCTGCCCAGCCCGCCGAGCAGCACCGCCACCGACCGCTCATGGGCATGTTCGGCCAACGAGACCAGCATCGTGTCGATGATCCCGCGCTGTCCGATCGGCTGGGCGGCGGTGCGGATGCTGAGATGACCGTTCTCGATGGCGATCATGTCGTCGGGGCCACCGACATAGATGTGGTTCGGTTCGATCGCCTCCCCATCCTGGCCGATGCTGACGGGCAGCGGCGACAGGCGGGTGAGAGCCTCGACGACCGTACCGACGTCCAGCCCCTCCTGCTGGCGTACCGCCACCAGATAGGCCGCGCCCAGCGCCGGCCCGATGCCGGTGAACAGCACCTCCAGCGACCGCATCGAGGCAGCGCACACGCCGACGCCGACCACCGGCATGACGGCAACCCTGTCTTCCTCCTCGATCGCTGTCGAAGGTGCCTCTACCTTTCCTACCGTGTCGAGCATGTCCTGGTCCACAACCTGCGGCGCTCGCCCCAGCCGCAGGGAGGTAACCGCCGCATCCCGCAAGGTACTAGCGTAGCGGCGATATTCCACCGCCCGCGCTTCGTACAATTCGGCCACCGCCGGTCGCCCGGTCTCACGGGCGTCAAGCGCCATCCGCTCGACCAGCGTCACGCGCTCCTCCATCACCCGCATCGCTACCCGGACGGCCTCGTCTACCTCATCGATGCGGGCGGCCAGGTTTTCGGCGGTGTAGGCGTGGCCGATCTGACATCGATAGCGCAGCGGCCGGCTTCCGCTCACCTCCGAAAGCACGCCTCGGCAATCCGGGCAGGAAAGCGCGCTGGGCGTTGCGATCTGTTTCAGCGTGTCGCTGCCCAATCGGGCGCCGGCGGCGATCTCCACCTCCAGGTACAATTCTGCCCGGGGGGACCGGGAGGGACCGGCGTCCGTTCCGGCGATCGTAGCGAGCAGTTCGCCGAGCTTCGCCGCAGGAGCGACATGGTCGACCTCCACCGCTTCAAGCGCCGCGAGCGGCATCTGGTCGGCCT
>CAKTFL010000185.1 GCA_934555855.1 uncultured Sphingomonas sp.
ATATGGTCCTGGATGCGGCTCGTCACCCAGGCGGCAGCGAGGCCGGCAGCCATCAGGCTGACGAAGCCAAGCCCCATGAACACCACCAGGACGCGCCCGATGGTGCTTTTACCCGCCGCAATGCGATCCGAGATTCCGAGCACGCCAGCGCGCTTACGCGGCCGGAACGACCTTGGCCAGCACCATTGTCCCTCGAAGGCCGGAGCTACAACAACAATTCCTGCACGCTGGGGCGGCCGACATGCCCGCCGCCACGGCGCCGGGCCCGCTCCGTTTCCGCGGTGAAACGCACGTCCGGATCGCGATCGCCCAGGAAGATCGACAGGCTCTCGTCGCCGATCTCGCGCCAGTCCTTGCCCCGGTCGGGGCCGGTACGGACGCGCGGCAGCAGCCCGGGCTGGCGCGACCATTCCAGCAGCTGCGCCACCCCCGCCTCGTTCAGCTGGTCGCGCAGGTGGTGCGCGGTGACATAGGCGTCGGGAAACGCGCGATGAGCGGGCAACCCGCGCTCGTGCACCAGCCCATCCGGCTTGCGCCAGTAGCGCAGCACCTGGTTGGAGAAGGCGGGGCTGTCGGGCCACAGCCTGAGCGCGCATTTCCACGTGCAGATCCAGTCGGCCCCGCCCGTCAGATTGGGGGTGCAGAACTGTTCCTCGAACTCGGCACGGTGCGCTGCCAGCGCGACGCGGCGGGGATAGGGATCGAGCACCCGGCGAGCGACGTCACGCCACCAGGGTGCATCCGCGACCCATTCGTCAAGAATGTGGTGCACCGCCTGGGTGATCGGTGGGATCGGGCGGCCGGGATTGATGAACAGCTGCCCGCCCTCTCCCTCCAGCTCCCACCGGCCATCGCGTCCGAGCGCAACGTCCTGCCAGCCGACCTCCAGCACGCCATGGGCGGGCGGGGCATTGCCGGTAGTTTCCAGGTCGATGACGCGAATGATTTGAGGCTTGGGGGGAGGCATGGCCGCCAAGGTGGGCGCTGGCCGCTCGAAAGGCAATCAAGCGCCGGGCCGGTCTACTCCACTCGCGGCGAGCTGAGCGTCGATCGCCGCCACCAGCCGTGCCGCGGCCGCCTCGTTCCGGCCCTCGGCGCGGGCGGTGAGCATGTCCTGGGTGTTGGACGCGCGCAGCAGCCACCATCCGTCCGGCGTCGACACGCGCACGCCGTCGAGGCGGTTGACCTTCGCGCCTGCCGCTTCCAGCCGCGCGGCGACCTCGTCCACCACCGCCGTCATGCGCCCGCGGGGAACGGGAAAGCGCATTTCGGGCGTGGTCACCAGCACAGGCATCGCGTCCTTCAGCGCGGTCAGCGAGCCGCCGGAGCGATGAACGGCGCTGATCAGTCGGACGGCGGCATATTGGGCGTCGTCAAAGCCGCCATAGCCAGCGCCGAAGAAGATATGCCCGGACAGCTCGCCGCCGATCGGAGCGCCGAGTTCGTGCATCCGCGTCTTGATGATCGAATGGCCGGTCTTGGCCATGACCGGCTCGCCGCCCAGTTCCGCGATTCTGTCGAACAGATACTGGGTCGATTTTACGTCACCGATGATCGGCGCGCCGGGATGCGCCTCCAGCACGGATGGCGCCAATATGGACAGGATCTCGTCGCCCCAGATCGGCCGCCCGTGCCCGTCCACCGCACCGATCCGGTCGCCGTCCCCGTCGAAAGCCAGTCCGAAATCGAGCTGCTTGTCGATGACGAGCCGAGCCAGGTCCGCCAGATTCGCTTCCGTGGTGGGATCGGGATGATGATAGGGGAAATCACCGTCGACCTGGGTAAACAGCAGGTGATGCTCACCCGGCAGGAGCTTTGTCAGCTTTTCGACGATCGGGCCGGACGCGCCGCTGCCGGTGTCCCAGCCGATGCGGAACGCGCCGCCCTCATGCCCTTCCAGCAGCCGCGTGACATAGGCGTCCGCCACATCGGCCTCCGTGACCTCGCCCCCGCCCTGTTCCCAGTCGCCGGCAGCCGCCTGCTGCGCCAGGTCGCGAATGTCCTCGCCAAAAAAGGATCTGCCCTGAAGCGTCATCTTGAAGCCGTTATACTCGGCGGGATTATGGCTTGCGGTTACCTGGATGCCGCCATCCATTTCTAGCGCCATTGCGGCGTAATAGAGCATCGGCGTCGGCCCGAGGCCGATCCGCACCACGTCGCAGCCGCTGGCCGTCAGCCCGGCGACCAGCGCCGCTTCCAGCAGCGGCGAGCTGGCCCGCCCGTCACGCCCGACCGCCACCCGCCGCCCGCCGCCGCGCCGGACTCGCGTGCCGAAGGTGCGGCCGAGCGCGTGGGCGTCGCCCTCCTTCAGCTGTTCCCCCGCGACGCCGCGGATGTCGTATTCGCGCAGCACGGCGGGATCGAAACAGTGGCTCATCGAAACTTTTCCCCAACGCGGTAACGCGGTCGCAACGAACGCGGAGGGGGCGGAAAGGATGCTTTCCAATCGTTCGCTCCGCGCTTGTCGAAGGTCTGCCCTTCTTCTTTGCGGATCAAGAAGGCAGTGCTTCGACAGACTCAGTACGAACGGGAGAAGAGGCCGGCTACCCCAGCCGTGCGAGCAGCAGGTCCCGCGCGGCGTTGACCCGGCGTGTCAGCTCCGCGGAGCCGCCGCGATCGGGATGCACCTGCGCGATCAGCCGCCGGTGTGCGGCGCGGATCGCGTCGGCATCGGCGTCGCGCGCCACGCCCAGCACCTGCCGCGCCTCCACCTCGCCGGTGACGGCCGGCCTGACCTTTGCGCGCGATTTGCCGAGCAGCTGCCATGCCGCCCAGATCACGACGAGAACGAGCAGCCACTTCATGCCGAGGCGGCCAGCATCGTTCCCTGGCCATGGGGCAGCTGCGGCTCGGGCAGCTGAAGCGCGGCCATCATCTCGCGCAGCTCCTGGCGCGCGGCGACATGGGCGAGGCCCATCGATCCGAACTCCTTGGAATCGATCATGGTCAGCCCTGCGGGAAACAGCTCGCGATAGATGACGCGTTCGCCAAGTCCCGGAATGATACGGAATCCGACCCGCTTGGCGAGCTGCGCCAGCGCGTCGGACACCCGCTTCATGTTGCGCGCCTCGATATGCTGGAGACGGTTTCGCAGCACCACCCAGTCGATGGTCGTGCCGTCGGCGCGGGCGCGGGTCTTGCGCGCTTCCCAGATCAGCTCGGAATAAAAGGACGGACGCGTCACCTTGAAGCTTTCGGGATCGACCTGGCCGATCAGGTCGAAATCGACGAAGCTGTCGTTCATTGGCGTGACCAGCGTGTCCGCCAGCATCGCCGCGGTGCGTGCGAACGGGTCGTCGCGGCCGGGCGTATCCACCACCAGATAGTCGCACTGGGCGGCGAGGCGGTTCCACGTCTCCTCGAACGCGTCGTCGGACTGTTCGACATGGGTGGCGTGGATCGGCATGGGCAGCCCGGTGCCGGTGCGCCGGATCGTCGCCTCGCGATTGTCGAGATACCGGCCGACCGTGCGCTGGCGCTGGTCGAGGTCGAATACGCCGACCCGTGCGCCCTTCGCGGCGAGCGCGATTGCGACATGGACCGCGGTGGTCGATTTGCCGGTTCCGCCCTTTTCGTTGGCGAATACGATCACATGTGGTTGATCGGGCCCTTGGGGCACGCGCATGGCTTCCTTGTTGATCCGCAGGACGCCCTTTCATAGAAGCCCGCGGCCTTGAGAAGTAGGGGGTTTTTATTGTGCAAATGATCCGGCGGCTCGACGCGCTGAGGGAAGCGCTCGCCGGCTTCCGCAGCGAAGGCGCACGCGTGGCGCTGGTGCCGACCATGGGTGCCCTTCACGCCGGGCACATGGCGCTGGTTGAGGCCGCGCGCCGGCCGGGTGTGCGCGTGGTCGCGTCGATCTTCGTCAACCCGAAGCAGTTCGGGGCGGACGAGGACCTGTCGCGCTATCCGCGGCGCGAAGGGGCCGACACCCGGATGCTGGCCGAGGCGGGATGCGACCTGCTGTGGATGCCCGAGGCTGACGAGATGTATCCGGCCGGGTTTGCGACGATCGTCAGCGTCGCGGGCGTAAGCGAAGGCTTCGATGGCGCCGCGCGGCCAGGACATTTCGACGGTGTCGCGACCGTGGTGACCAAGCTGTTCAATCAGGTGCGTCCCGACACCGTTTATTTCGGGGAAAAGGATTTCCAGCAGCTCGCCGTAATTCGTCGCATGGCGGTCGACCTCGACATGGGTATCGAGATCGTCGGGGTCCCGACGCAGCGCGACGATGACGGCCTCGCCTTGTCCTCGCGCAACGTCTATCTCGACGAGGGCGAGCGCGCCCGCGCGGTGGCGCTGCCGCGGGCGCTGGGCGTGGCGGCGCGGGCGATCGGACGGGGCGACGATCCCTATCAGGCGTTGGCCGACGCCCGCGCCAGCCTGACGGCCGCCGGGTTCGAAATCGACTATGTCAGCCTGGCCGATGCGGAGACGCTGGCGATCGATCCCGACCCGTCGCGACCCCGCCGACTGCTCGCGGCTGCACGGATCGGAACAACCCGATTGATCGATAACCTTCAGATCGAGAACGACTTATCCCGTTAACCAAATGGTGACTCGCGATCGCCATGGTGTCTCTCATGGTTAATGAGGCACAGAATCATGGGTATCAGTTTCAAGACCGCGCAGTTCCTGATTGAAAGTCGGCTCCGGGATGCCGCAGGCGGCAACCCGCACGCGCTGTTCGACCTCGGCGTTTGCTATCAGACGGGCACGGCAGGCTGCGAGATCGATCTGATCGAAGCGCATAAATGGTTCAACCTGGCGGCGGTCGCCGGCTTTGAAGAAGCGCAGGGCGCCCGGGCCGAGGTGGCCGAGGACATGACCGCGCGCGAGATCGCGACCGCGCAGGCATCCGCCCGCGCCTGGCTGGCGCAGACGCGGCTGCGGGCGGCGTGAGAGTTTGACCCGATCCTCGTTTCCGGGCTGAGCCCGTCGAAGCCCTGCCCTCTTCGAGAAGGGTAGCCCTTCGACAAGCTCAGGGCGAACGGCGATAGGTACAAGGTACGTCATGCCGGGCGGTCCCGGCATCCACCGTGCCGGGTTCCCGCCGGCTGACTCGATCGGGGAACCCTGGACCCCAGGACGAGCCCGGGGTG
>CAKTFL010000186.1 GCA_934555855.1 uncultured Sphingomonas sp.
GCGGCCTTTCTCGAAGAGC
This sequence comes from uncultured Sphingomonas sp., assembly GCA_934555855.1. The sequence goes on from CAKTFL010000186.1 coordinate 20, forward strand.
GGCTGGCGGAGGCGGTGGAGCGGTCCCGCGCCGACCGCGCGCTGCTGGTCGATGCGGTGCTTGCCACCGGCGGCGTCAACCCGATGCTGGTCGAGGCGCTGGAGGCTGGCGGCCCCTACGGCACCGGCTGGCCCGCCCCGCGCGTCGCGGCGGGGCCGGTGCGGATCGTGCGCGCCGATGTGGTCGGCAACGGCCATGTCCGCTGCGTGGTCGCCGGCGAGGACGGGCGCAGCCTGAAGGTCATGGCCTTTCGCGCCGCCGAAACGCCGCTCGGCGCCGCGCTGCTCGGCGCCCCCCCTCACCGCCGCCTGTGGCTGGCCGGCCGCGCCCGCCTGGACGACTGGGCCGCGCGCCCGGCGGCCGAACTTCATGTCGATGATGCGGCCTGGGCCGATTGAGGCGCTTGACCCCCCGCCCCGCCTCGCCTAGGCAGCGCTCCGCAGACGGCCCCTTCGTCTAGCGGTTAGGACGCGGCCCTTTCACGGCTGAAGCACGGGTTCGATTCCCGTAGGGGTCACCAGCTTGAAAAAGCTCGATTTTCTCTTCTGCAACATCTCCGGTTAGGTACTTACGGCCAGCCAGTTGGGTAAAACGAAAAAAGGGCGACCTGACGGCCGCCCCTCGATTCGCGAGATCACCTAACTAGCGTCAAGCCGCGCAGCGCTACTCGGTCCACTACCACACCACCCAAGCTGTTTGTGAGACAGCACGCGGGCCGAATGCACGCACGGTTCAATCTGCATGTGTTCCGACGGCGCTCGCCGATGCCTCATGGAGGCCCCGTCACCGCGGCTTCCTTGGTGCCTGGTACGCCGAGGGTGCCGAACCGTTCGCAGCGCCTTTTCCTGCGCTTCCGTCGCGCTGACCTATAGAGCGGCGAGCAGAACGGCTCGGCGAAACCGGTCGCCTTGAGCCGTCTGCCCGCCCCTCGTGCCTTGATCTCAACAAGACGCGCCTGAGCGGCGTCGCCGGCAGCCGTGCGACCCATATGGGACATTACAGCCGGTCTTCTGCTTCTCAACTGCGGCCGTTCGTTCATGCCGGCTGAGGGCAAGAGAACGGCCGGTTGAGTTCGCCGATGCACAGGCGGCTTTCCCGAAAGGATCAGCAATCGGGGATGGAAGGGGCGACTACAGCTTTCATATCGCGATGCTACAAAGCGAACGGCCGCGCAGCAGGGTGTGCCGACTACCGTCACCCTTCCCTCATGCTCGCGACCGGACCAGTGCCAGGTCGCCGATTGCAACGCGGCAACTTCGAACGCCACCCGCTCATGGTTGGCGTTGTGCTTGAGCCATCGCTACATCGCGTGCCATGCTGCGTCTGACCAATCTGACCCTGCCGCTCCACCACGCTGACGAGTCACTGCCGGCCGCAATCGTCAAGCGACTTCGCGTGACCCCGCGCGACCTCGTACGCCACCAGATCGTGCGGCGCGCCCACGATGCGCGTGACAAGGCGAACATCTTTCTCGTTTACACCATAGATGTGACACTCCGCGACGAGGCAAAGGTGCTCGCCCGCCACGGCAAGGACCGTAACGTCCAGCGGACGCCCGACACCGGCTACCGCCACGTGACGAAGGCACCCGCCGACACGCCCCGCCCGGTGGTGATCGGTGCCGGCCCGTGCGGCCTGTTCGCGGGGCTGATCCTCGCCCAGATGGGCTTCCGCCCGATCATCCTCGACCGCGGCAAGGTCGTGCGCGAGCGGACCAAGGATACCTGGGGCCTGTGGCGGCGCGGTGTCCTCAACCCCGAGTCCAACGTCCAGTTCGGCGAGGGCGGCGCCGGCACCTTCTCCGACGGCAAGCTCTACAGCCGCATCAAGGATTCTCGCCACCTCGACCGCAAGGTTCTGATGGAGTTCGTGAAGGCCGGTGCACCGCCGGAGATCTTGACCGAAGCGCACCCGCACATCGGCACGTTTCGCCTCGTGACGATGGTGGAGAGCATGCGCGCCACGATCGAGGAACTGGGCGGCGAGTACCGGTTCGGCACCCGCGTTGACGGGATCGACGTGCAGCTCGACGCACGCGGCGGACGTCGCATCCGCGGGCTTCACCTGCAGACGGGCGATTACCTGGAAGCGGAGCGTGTCGTGCTCGCGATCGGCCATAGCGCACGCGACACTTTTCAGATGCTTCATGGGGCGGGCGTGCATGTCGAGGCCAAGCCGTTCTCGATCGGCGTGCGGATCGAGCATCCGCAATCGTGGATCGACCGGGCGCGCTTCGGGCCGAATGCCGGCCACCCGGTACTGGGTGCCGCCGAGTATCACATTTCGCATCACTGTTCGAACGGGCGCACCGTGTACAGCTTCTGCATGTGCCCGGGCGGCACGGTCGTTGCCGCAACGTCGGAAGAGGGCCGTGTCGCTACCAACGGCATGAGCCAATACAGCCGTAACGAGCGCAACGCGAATTCCGGCTTCGTCGTCGCGATCGACCCTGCGCGCGACTTCCCCGGCGATCCGCTCGCCGGCCTCGCGTTGCAGCGCCATTGGGAGCGTAAGGCGTTCATCGCGGGCGGTTCCAGCTACAAGGCTCCGGCGCAGCGGCTTGGCGATTTCCTCGCGGGGCGGCCGTCGACGTCGCTCGGCGCGGTCGTCCCCTCCTACCGGCCGGGCGTGCAGCCGGCCGACCTCGCCGAATGCCTGCCCGATTATGCCCTCGCCGCGATGCGCGAAGCGCTCCCCGTGTTCGGTCGTCAGATCCCGGGATATGATCACCCGGACGTGGTCATGACCGGGGTGGAAACCCGCACCTCCTCGCCGGTGCGCTTCACACGCGGCGCGGATTTTCAGAGCCTCAATACAGCAGGCCTGTTTCCCGCCGGCGAGGGGGCGGGATATGCCGGCGGCATCTTGTCGGCGGCGGTGGACGGCATCAAGGTCGCCGAAGCGGTCGCGATGAGCCTGTGCCCTGCCGCGTGAAGATCTTCTTCGACTGCGGCTTTCGCGGCGATCCGGCCGCCATGGAGATCGCGGTCGTCCCGGCCGGACGGACGACGATCCTGCCGGGCCTGGGTCACGGCACCAGCACGGATGCCGACTGGCTGGCGCCAATCCATGCGATGACCATCGCGCAATTGCTCGGGCTGTCCGACTTCGTCCTCCTCGGCGACCCGGCAGACGTGATAGCAAAGGCCAACGGCTCGGCGAGGTGGCGCGGCGGCGGCGCAGGGCACCTCGAACGTTTCCGCGCGCTGACGTTCTCCGAACGCCCCCCACGCGTGCGTTACGTGAAGCGCGACGACAAACGCCTCCACGCGGCCGCCCGAGAAGTACACAAGGTAGCCCCCCGTCGCACTGACAGTGATGTGTGTGCCGGGCGGCACGCGACCATGTACCGAAGACATCGGTGATGGTCACAGGGACGGCATGTTCGCCCCATGCCGCAGCGCCAAGCAGGAAGCCAGGATGGCGTCCGCGTTCTTCATGGCGCACGTAGCGACACAGCGGACGTGATGATCGGATAGGTAGCTGGCGAGCGTTCGCGTTCTTTCGAGGGGTGAGGACACACCTGACGCACGATCCGCTTGAGCAATCCATGAGCCGTGCTCAACGCAGCGCGAAGTACAGGGTACGTTGCCGCATTGCAGGGCGGGTCTTAGCTAGCCGTAGCAATCACTCTTAGGCGACCAGCTAACCTCGATCGGCGATGCCGGGAGTGGGTGTCGTCGCGTCTGAACAGAAGGAAGCCGCCGTGGCGACGGTCGCAATTAACAAACTCGAACGACATCGTGAGGCAGCCACTGCCCGATGGGGCGCGGTCTTAGCGATGTCGCTATGCGTGTTCGTGCTGATCGCATCGGAGTTCATGCCGGTCAGCCTCCTGTCGCCGATCGCGCGCGATCTCACCGTCTCCGAGGGGCAAGCCGGGCAGGCGATCTCGATCTCGGGCATCTTCGCCGTCGTCACCAGTCTCTTCCTGGGTGGACTGACCAGCCGGATTGACCGGCGCGTGGTGCTACTGGCGATGACGGCGCTGCTCGCAGCGTCGGGCGCGGTAGTCGCGTTTGCGCCGACCTACCCGGTCCTAATGGTCGGCCGGGCCCTGCTCGGCATCGTCATCGGCGGTTTCTGGTCGATGGCGACCTCGGTCGTGATGCGGTTGGTGCCCGCACCGTCGGTACCCAAGGCGCTTGCGGTGCTGAACGGCGGCAACGCGTTGGCGGCGACGATAGCTGCGCCGCTCGGCAGTTTCCTCGGCGCGATGATCGGCTGGCGTGGTGCCTTCTTCATCGTCGTGCCGCTCGCCGCGGCTGCGCTCGCGTGGCAATGGATGACCTTGCCGACGCTACGCAACGAGGATGCGGGCAAGCCCGACATGCTCGCCGCCTTTCGCGTGCTCGGTAATCGCACCGCCGCGATCGGTATGGCGGCGGTGCTGCTGATGTTCATGGGCCAATACGGCGTCTACACCTATTTCCGTCCGTTCCTGGAAACGGTGACGCGGGTCGACGTGACCACCCTGTCGCTGATGCTGCTGACGATCGGCATCACCGGTCTGATCGGCACGCTGATGGTGGGCCGGGTGCTGAACTGGACTCTGGCGGGCTTCCTTGTCGCGGTGCCGCTGCTGCTCGCCGTGGTGGCGATCGCGCTGATCCCGTGGGGCGGCTCCGTCGCGGCCGTGTTCATCCTGCTCGGGCTGTTCGGCCTGATCTCTACGCCATCGTCGGTCGGCTGGTTCACCTGGCTGTCGCGCACGCTGCCCGCGGACGCCGAGGCGGGCGGCGGGCTGATGGTCGCGATCATCCAGCTCGCCATCACGGTTGGCGCGGCAGGCGGGGGCGTGCTGTACGATGCCGGCGGCTACCGGGCGACGTTCGGGGCGAGCGCGGCGGTGCTGATCGCCGGCACGATCGCCGCCTTCGGCGCCGGGCGCGCTCGGTCCGTCACCGTCTAGTGGCCGGCAGGCCTGACCATGAAGCCAGCTTGACGCCAAGCGTGACCCGTCGAGCAGGGTGAGCAGGCCTCATCAGTTCATGGAGCAGGGTCCGCATTGTCCGGTCTCTGACGCACTTCCACCTCCTCCGGTGATAACGACGCCACAAACGACCGCTCACC
>CAKTFL010000187.1 GCA_934555855.1 uncultured Sphingomonas sp.
GCGACCATCTGCTTCAGCACCTTTTGCAGCAGATAGGTGGTGCCGACCACGTTGGTGTCGATCACGTGCCGCCAGTCGGCCGCATCCTGGTCAAGGAACGCGCGGCCGAGCCCGTGGCCGGCATTGGCGCAGAGCAGGTCGATCTGGCGTCCGCCGGCCGCGCCGAGCAACTGGTCGACCCCGTCAAAGGTCGACAGGTCGGCCTCCAGCGTCTGCGCGCCGGCGGGCACTTCGGTAAAGGGCGTGTCGGCGACCAGCAGCAGGTCATATCCGTCCTGCGCCGCCAACTTGGCGAGTTCCAGTCCGATGCCGGTGGAGGAGCCGGTCACGATCGCGAATTTGTCAGCCATTGTCATTGATCCTTTCGTATCAGGCCGCAGCCTGCATCCCCGGCTTCAGTACGATCTTGGTCACCTCGTTCTGCCGGTCGTGGAACATCTTGTAGCCCTCCGGTGCCTGTTCGAGCGGCATCCGGTGGGAGATCAGAAAGGTGGTATCGATCTTGTCTTCCATGATCGCGTTGAGCAGCGCGGGCATGTAGTGCTGGACATGGGTCTGGCCAGTCTTGAGCGTCAGGCCCTTTTCCATGAACGCGCCGAGCGGGAACTTGTCGACGAAACCGCCATACACGGCCGGCATCGACACCCGCCCGCCTTTGCGGCACGCGATGATTGCCTGGCGCAGGGCATGGATGCGGTCGGTACCGAGGAAGGTCGACGCCTTGATCTGGTCGATGACATTGTCGACGAACAGGCCGTGCGCCTCCAAGCCGACGGCGTCGATCACCGCGTCTGGACCGATCCCGCCGGTCATCTCCATCAGCGCCTCATAGGTCGACGATTCCTCGAAGTTGATCGTCTCGGCACCGAACTTCTTCGCCAGCTCCAGACGGCGCGGGAAGTGGTCGATCGCGATGACCCGCGCCGCGCCCATCAGGAACGCCGACTGGACCGCGAACAGCCCGACCGGGCCGCAACCCCAGACCGCAACGGTGTCGCCGGGCTCGATCTCCGCATATTCGGCCGCCTGCCAGCCGGTGGGCAGAATGTCCGACAGGAACAGCACCTTGTCGTCGTCCACCCCGTCCGGGACGACGATCGGACCGACATCGCTGAACGGCACGCGGACATATTCCGCCTGGCCACCAGCATAGCCGCCGGTCATGTGGCTGTAGCCGAACAGCCCCGCCATCTCATGGCCATAGGGCTGGCGGGCAATGTCCTGATTGTCGGCGGGCAGACCATTGGGGCAAGCCGAATACTGGTGCTTGTTGCAATGGTAGCAGCTGCCGCAGGAGATGGTGAACGGCACCACCACCCGCTGCCCCTTTTTCAGGGTCGACTTCGGCCCGACCTCGACCACCTCGCCCATGAACTCGTGGCCCAGAATGTCGCCCGACTGCATGGTCGGGATGAAATGGTCGTACAGGTGGAGGTCCGATCCGCAGATCGCCGTCGAGGTAACCTTGATCACCGCATCGCGCGGATTGACGATCTCGGGATCGGGCACCGTGTCCATGCGGACGTCGTGCTTGCCGTGCCAGGTGAGCGCGCGCATCAGATGCCTTCCTTTTCGAACTGGGCCTTGTTCACGGCCGGGGTAGCGATCTCGCCCGTTTCCATTAGCTGCTTGAACCGATTAAGGTCGCGGCGGGCCTGGATGCCGGGTTCGCGCTGGAACATCTTGGCGATGACCTTGCCGACCATGCCGCCGGGCGGATCATAGAGGATGGTGGCCGTCACCACCGTGCCGCGGCCCTCGACCGGCTTGAACTCGATCCGGCCGGAATTGGGCACGTCCGCGCCCGGCTCGCTGGTCCAGGCGATCAGGCGACCGTCCTGTTCCTCCGTGACGCGCGCGTCCCATTCGACATGGCCGCCGAGCGGCGCCTTCACCACCCAATGCGACACCCGATCATCGCGCACGTCGATGCGATCGACATTCTCCATGAAGCGGGGCAGGTTCGAGAAGTCACGAAAGAAAGCGTAAAGCTCGTCGGCCGGCTTGTTGATCGTGACCGAGCGGCCGAGGATGGCAGTCCCCTGGGCCTCGCGGATCGTGCCGGCAGCAGCCTCCACCGCAGCCGCCCCTTGTTTGGAGGCGGTCAGCGGCGCGTCGTCGCATGTATCTTTTCTGTCTGTCATCAGCGTCGTCCCTGGCTGCGAGCCCGGTTAACCGACGATGGCGGGAGCCGTTCCAGCCGTTACGGATGCGTCACGGCCGGAAGAGCACGTGCGGCGGCAGCCCGCTCGAACCGAACGGCAGCGCGTAAACCGGGATCATGCAGGACGAAGGATTGGTGGAAGGGACTGGATTCGAACCAGTGTACGCTCACGCGGGCAGATTTACAGTCTGCTGCCTTTAACCACTCGGCCACCCTTCCGGGGTGTCGCCTCATCGGGCGAGCGGCGCCTCTAGGCGAAGGGACAAGCGCCTGTCAACGGACACCCTTGCCGGAATGTCGCCCGGCGCATAGCAGCGGCGATCGTCTCGCCCGGGAGTTTCCATGTACCGCCTGCCCTTTCTTGTCGCCCCGCCATCCCTGCCCACCCCGTGCGAGGGCGGAAACTGATGGCCCGGCGCGGACACCGACCGTCCCAGGGGAGCGCCAGCCGCCCCCGCTTCTGGGGCCGTCACGCAGTCACGGCGGCGCTCGCCAATCCCGAGCGGACGGTACGCAAGGTCTGGGCGACACGTGAGGCGCTGGCGGGAATTGTCCTGCCGGACACCATTCCGGTCACCTATGCCGACGTCGCCGATCTCGGCCGACTCGTGCCGGCCGACGCACCGCACCAGGGGCTGGTGGCCGAGGTGGACCCGCTGGAGGATATCTGGCTGGGCGATCTGCTGGCGCAGGGTGCGGACGAGATGCGGCCGCTGGTGGTGCTGGATCAGGTGACGGACCCGCACAATGTCGGCGCCATCCTGCGCTCCGCCGCGGCCTTCGATGCGCTGGGCATCGTGACGCAGGACCGCCACGCACCCCCCGAAAGCGGCACGGTGGCCCGCTCCGCGTCGGGCGCGCTGGAAACGGTGCCCTGGGTCCGCGTCGTCAACCTGTCGCGCGCGCTGGACGAGATCGCCGAGGCGGGCTTCTGGCGCATCGGCCTGACCGGCCATGCCGACCAGACGCTGTCAGACGCGCTGGGCAATGGCCGCCGCTTCGCCATCGTGCTCGGCGCGGAGGGAGAAGGGATGCGCCAGAACACCGAGGCGCATTGCGACGAGCTGGCCAGGCTGCCGATCAGCGGCAAGGTGGAAAGCCTGAACGTGTCCAACGCTGCCGCCATCGCGCTGTACGCGGTCACCGCCCACGGCTGACGCAGCGCAAAGCCGCGCGACCTGCCCGCCAGACACCCCTGTGGATTCTACGTAGTTTTCTGCCGAATCCGACGCTATCGTACGATCCGACATAGGACGACTGCCCCGGCGCCATCGGAGAGCAGAAGGCGAAGGGGAAATAGATGGGACTGACGCTGTATCAGCCGGCGCCTGTGCCGCCGAACGAAAACGAGCGGGAACGGGCCGTGGAGGCGTCAGGCGCAGCAAGGGTCCGCGAGGATGGCATCCTGCAGGATCTGGTGGAAAGGGCTCGGTCGCAGTTTGGCACCGCCATGGCCGCCATTTCCATCGTCCAGTCGGATTGGCAGTTCCTGATTGCCGCAACGGGCCTGCCGGGCGGCGCCTATAGCCGGCGCACATCCTTTTGCGGTCATGCCATCGCCGAAGAAGGGGAGGTCTTCTGCGTACCCGACGCGTTGGAGGACCCGCGCTTTGCCGGCAACCCGGCCATTGTCGAACAGCATCTCGTCCGCTTCTATGCGGCCGCCAAGGTGAAGGACGATCAGGACATGCCGCTGGGCACGCTGTGCGTTTTCGACCCGAAGCCGCGAACATGTTCGTCGGATCAGGAAGACGTGCTGCTGGTCCAACTGGCGCACGAGGTGTCCGAGCGGTTGCAGGTGCTCGCCGGGCGAAGCACCTGAACCGCCGGCCCGGCGCGGAAGGTCAGTCGTCCGCGCCGATGGTGATCCGCGCGCCGTCGAGCGCTGCGGTCACCGGCACCTGACAGGACAGGCGGCTGGTCTCGTCGCGGTCGTCGACCGAGTCGAGCAGGTCGTCCTCGTCAGCGCTCATCGCAGGCAGCCGGTCGAGATACTCCGGGTCGATATGGACATGGCACGTCGCGCATGAACAGTTGCCGCCGCACAGCGCCAATATCTCGTCGATGCCGCCCTCGCGAATCGCCTCCATCACCGACAGACCGGCTTCCGCCTCGATCGCCCGTTCTTCCCCCTCGCGTGTGACGACGATAAGCTGCGGCATGAACCAAACTCCTGAATTCAGGCGCTCCCCTGCCGTGCAAGCGCGGCGCGATCAAGAGCGGGCGGCACCGGCATGGGCCTGACCGCCGCACAATTGCGCCACGCGCTCGACGCGCTGGCCGCGATCGAGCCCGCCTTTGCGCGGGGCCTCGCCCGGGTCGGCTACCCCGCCCCGCGCCTGCGCGAGCGCGGCTACGCCACCCTGCTGCGGACAATCGTCGGGCAGCAGGTCAGCGTTCATGCCGCGAACGCGGTCTGGCGAAAGCTGGAAGCGCTTGTCGGCAACCCTAGCGACCCCCATACCGTCGCCGCCGCCAGTGACGAGACGCTCCGCGCGGCGGGCCTGTCGCGGCAGAAGGCAGGGTACGCCCGCAGTCTTGCCGAAGAGGTGACGAGCGGCCGGCTCGATTTCGGCGCCCTGCCCGCCGACGATGAACAAGCAATCGCGCAACTGGTTCGGGTAAAGGGGATCGGGCGCTGGTCGGCGGAAATCTACCTGCTGTTTGCGGAGGGACGGCCCGATGTGTGGCCCGCCGGCGACCTGGCGGTGCAGATCGAACTCGGCCGGTTGCTCGGCCATGACGCCCGCCCGACCGAGAAGCAGACCCGCGCTCTTTCAGAGGCTTGGCGACCGCATCGCGGGGCGCTCGCGATCTTCGCCTGGCACCATTACGGCGCCGGCCCGGACATGGACGCCGCGCCTGTCTGACCGGCTGCATCCGCTCGGCCCCACGTGCGTTATGCAAGCGCAATGAACAGGAG
>CAKTFL010000188.1 GCA_934555855.1 uncultured Sphingomonas sp.
ATGCACAGCTGCTCAACAATCTGGCGGCGCACAGCCACGGCATGTCGATCGGGCCGAGCGACCGCTGCATCTCGTGGCTGCCCTGGTATCACGACATGGGGCTGGTCGGCTGCTTCCTGTCGCCGGTCGCCAACCAGGTATCGACCGATTACCTGAAGACCGAGGATTTCGCGCGGCGCCCGCTCGCCTGGCTGGACCTCATAACCCGGAACCAGGGCACCACCCTCTCCTACTCACCCACTTTCGGCTACGATATCTGCGCCCGGCGCATGTCCTCGCAGATGAAGGCGGCGGAGCGGTTCGACCTGTCGCGCTGGCGGGTGGCCGGCAACGGCGCCGACATGATCCGCCCCGACGTGATGCAGAGCTTTGTCGACGCCTTTGCCGACGCCGGATTCAAGGCATCAGCCTTTCTCCCCTCCTATGGCCTGGCTGAGGCGACGCTTGCTGTGTCGCTGATGCCGCCTGGCGAGGGCATCCGGGTCGAGCTGGTCGAGGAGACCGAACTGTCGGGCGGCGGCATGGGCAGGGATCGCCCGCAGCGGTTCCGCGCCATCGTCAACTGCGGCAAGCCGGTCCGCGACATGACCGTCGAGATTCGCGAGGAGGACGGCACGCCCCTGCCCGACGGCGCGATCGGCAAGCTATGGTGCAAGGGTCCGTCGGTGATGGTCGGCTATTTCCGCGACCCGGATGCGACCACGGCGTGCATGACCGATGGCTGGCTCGATACGGGTGACATGGCCTATATGTCCGATGGCTATATCTACATCGTTGGTCGCGCCAAGGACATGATCATCGTCAACGGCCGCAACCACTGGCCGCAGGACATCGAATGGGCCGTGGAGCAGCTGCCGGGGTTCAAGGCGGGCGATATCGCCGCCTTTGCAATCACCACGCCGGGTGGCGAGGAAACGCCCGCGGTTCTCGTCCAGTGCCGCTCGTCGGACGAGGGAGAGCGCGTCCGGCTGCGTGACGAGATCCGCGAGCGGGTCCGCTCAGTCACGGGCATGAACTGTGTCGTGGAACTGATCCCGCCGCGCACCCTGCCGCGCACCAGCTCGGGCAAGCTCAGCCGGGCCAAGGCGCGCAACCTGTACCTCGCCGGCGAGATCAAGCCCTACGCGCTTGCCGCCTGAAACCCGGCATCCCGGCGAGTGCCGCTGCCGGACCGCTTTGCGGTCCTGCAGACGGAAATACGTCCATCATGGGCGGGGTGCAAACGATCCGCTAACCTAGTCGGGCTATTCCGGCCGGGTGAGCACCGCAACCGAAACGACCGCACCATCCGCCCGCTCCGCCACCGACGTGTCGTGGCGAACCCTGTTCGGCCTTCGGGACGGCGACGATGCCGCCGAATGGGGCCGCATCCGGGCGGGCCAGCTTCATGCGGTACGCCGGTTGGCCCTGTTCCTGCTGGGCGCGAACCTGGTCGCCGCCGCGCTCATGGTGTCGCTGTTCGCGCACGTGCTTGGGCCGGCGGTGCTGGGTGGATGGGCGGCGCTGCTCGCCCTGGTCGCGATCGGCATCGCTGCTCGCCGGCTGAGGACATCGCCGGAAGGTGACGGCTATGCCACCGCTCAGGACGTCCGCAACACGGCGCTGGAGGGGGTGGCGCTGGCGGCGATCTGGTCAATCCCGCCGCTGCTGTCGATGGCAACGCCCGGTAAGGCGCCGGCGTTCGGGCTGTGGGTCGTTCTGTCGCTGCTGATGACGGCGGTTACCACCGCACTGGCGCCGCTGGCCCTCGCCACGCTGCTGTTCCTCGGCACACTGGGCGTGGTGGTCAGCGTCACCGTCGCGCTGGAGGGCTCACCGGCGGCAGCTGCGGCCATTGCCCTGTTCACCTGGCTGCTGGCCATTGCCAGCGTCAGCCGTGCAAGGTCGCTGGTGGCGATCCGCGCCGCGGAGATGGTGCTGGGCGAGCGCAACGAGACGGTCAGCCTGTTGTTGCGCGAGTTTGAGGAACACGCCGACGACTGGCTGTGGGAAACCGATGCCGCTCGCCGGGTGGTAAAGGCCAGCCCGCGCTTCGCCTATGCCTGCGGCTATGATCCGCTGACGATGAACGGGATGGCGTTCCTGCAGGTGCTGTCCGGCCCCGCCTGGGAGACCGGCGAGTTCGCCGCGGGGCTGCATCAGCTGGCCGAGAAGCTGAAGAACCGGGAAAGCTTCCGCGACCTGCGTCTGCCCGTCCACGTCAAGGGCGAGGAGCGCTGGTGGGAGATTTCCGCCAGCCCACGCGTCGATGAGCAGGGCCGGTTCTGCGGCTTTCGCGGCGTCGGCTCCGACGTGACGGAGCAGCGCGCCTCGACAGACAAGATCGCCCGCATGGCCCGCTACGATACGCTTACCAGCCTCCCCAACCGGCTCCAGATCAACGAAACGCTGGCGGATGCCATGGTGGCCGCGGAAAAGTGGGGCAGCCGCTGCGCCTTCATGATGCTGGACCTTGATCGGTTCAAGGCGGTCAACGACACGCTCGGCCACCCGATCGGCGACCGGCTGCTCAGCCGCGTCGCGGAGCGGCTGAGCGCGCTGATGAGCCAGAACGAGACATGCGGCCGGCTGGGCGGCGACGAGTTCGCGGTGGTGATCCGCGATGCGCGCGACACCAGCGCGATGGAGGCGCTGGCCCATCGCATCATCGAAACGCTGTCGCGCCCCTATGAGGTCGACCAGCACACGCTGCACGTCGGCGCGTCGGTCGGGCTTGCCCTGGGGCCGCGTGACGGACGGACGGCGGAGATGCTGATCCGCTCCGCCGACCTCGCTCTGTACCAGGCCAAGGACGCCGGACGCGGCGTGTTCCGCACCTATCAGCCGCAGCTTCACAGTGAGGCGGAGGAACGCCGCCTTCTCGAAATGGCGCTGCGAAAGGCGATCGAGAACGGCGAAATGCATCTCGACTATCAGCCGGTGGTGGACGCGGGCACCGGCGGCCTGGTCGGTTTTGAGGCGCTGCTGCGCTGGACGCACCCCGAACTCGGGCCAGTGTCGCCCGCCAAGTTCATCCCGTTGGCGGAGGATGCCCGCCTGATCGAGCCGATCGGCGAATGGGTGATGCGCGCCGCCTGCCGGGAGGCGGCGACCTGGCCCTCGCACATCCGGGTGGCGGTGAACGTCTCCCCCGACCAGCTCCACAACGTAAATTTCGTGACCGTGGTCACGTCCGCCCTCGCGAACAGCGGCTTGCCCGCCGAGCGGCTGGATCTGGAGGTCACCGAAAGCGTGTTCATGCATGAGGGGCCGGGTGCGGTGAAGACGCTGGAGCGTATCCTCGACCTCGGCGTCCGGCTCAGCCTCGACGATTTCGGCACCGGCTATTCGTCGCTCGGCTATCTGTCGCGCACGCGCTTTTCGTCGATCAAGATCGACCGCAGCTTCGTCCAGAGCGCGTCCAAGGGCGTGCGCGAGGCGATCGCGATCATCCGCGCCGTGGTCGCGCTCGCCAAGAGCCTGGGCATGGCCACCACCGCCGAGGGCGTCGAGACGGAGGCCGAGCACGGCCTCGTCCAGGAGCTCGGCTGCACCAAGGTCCAGGGCTATTATTTCGGACGGCCCCTTCCCGTGGAGGAGGCCCGTAAGCTCGCCAACCGCTGGAGCGACGCGCGCGCGGCGTGAGGCGCCGCGCCGCGCCGCGGACCCGCCTGCCGACTTACCTGATCCGCTCGCCGCCCTTGATCACCGCGGCGGGGCGCTCCAACAGCCGGACGTTCGCCAGCGGATCACCTTCCACCGCGACCAGATCGCCGAAGCGGCCCGGTGCGATCGTTCCGACGTCCGCCGTCCGGTCCAACGCCTCCGCGGCATTGATCGTCGCGGTCCGGATCGCCTGTGCCGGAGTCATGCCCCATTCGACTTGCTTGGCGAACTGAAGCGCGTTGGTGCCGTGCGGATACACGCCGGCATCGGTGCTGAAGATCTGCTTGACCCCCGCCTGTACCGCCGCGCGGAACGTCTCGCGCTGCTTGCGCCCGATCTGGCGTTCCTTTTCCAGGCTTTCGGGGAACACGCCGTTCTTTGCCCCCTCGGCCAGGATGTAGTCGTCGTCGTAGATGTCCATGCCGAACCAGGCGCCATGCTGCTTGGCGAGACGGAAGCTTTCCGCATCGGCGAGGCTCGCATGTTCGATCGTGTCGACGCCCGCCCGGAGCGCGTCGTTGATCCCCGCCGCGCCATGCGCGTGCGCGGCGACGCGCATCCCCAGCATGTGCGCCTCGTCCACCGCCGCCTTGATCTCATCCAGCGTCATCTGCTGGGCGCCGGCGGCATCCGTCTTGGACAGGACGCCGCCCGTGACGCACAGCTTCACCACCTGCGCGCCGTAATTGCGGATCGTGCGGACGAGCTTGCGATAGCCGTCGGGCGTGTCGGCGATATTGTCATACGGGTGCGGGCTCGTCCGCCCGAGCGCGAAGGAGGGCGGGAACGCGCCGGAGCCGTCGCAATGCCCCCCCGTCGCGCCCAGCGCCTGGGTCGCGGGGATGATCCGCGGGCCGGGCACGTAACCGTTCTCGATCCCCTGCTTCAGCCCGACATCGCCGAACGCGTCGGCACCGACGTTGCGGACGGTGGTGAAGCCCGCCTCCAGCGTCCGCCGGGCATTGGCGACGCCCACCACTTCCCAGAAACTGTCGGTATATTGCAGCGCGTTATAGCCGGACAGGCGCGGGTCGGCGGTCAGGTGGACGTGCATGTCGATCAGGCCGGGCAGCACGGTCCTGCCCGACAGGTCGATCCGCCGCGCACTGGCCGGAACGATGGGGCGCGCGCCGCCCCGCGTCGTGACAGAGACGATCCGCCCGTCAGTGATGACGATCACCGGGTCGTCCAGCGTGCGCCCGGCAACGACATCGACCATGTGCGCGGCCGTGACCACGACCGTATCCGCTGCCGCCGCCGGTATCGCCGCACCGAGCGCCGCGACCGCAATCATCGTCCTGAGCATGTCGTAATTTCCCCTTTAGGGGAAATACCCTAGACGCGATCCTGCCAGAACCGGAAGGCATCTCGTTGCAGCCGGTCGATTTCACGGCGCGCGGCGGGGCCGACC
>CAKTFL010000189.1 GCA_934555855.1 uncultured Sphingomonas sp.
GACCGCGTCCGGCATTGCTTACTGGTCGAGCGACACGGGCGGCTGGCAATGGCCCTCGGGTCCGAAGGCGAAGCATCCGCCGCTGGTCGACCCTGCCGGCGCGAAGGCGATGGGGCCGGATTACCCCGATTATCCCGAGCTGTTCGTGCGCTGGTATCAGTATAACAGCTTCACCCCGACCCTGCGTATCCATGGCCAGCGGGCGGCGACCGCGATCTGGGACTATGGCACGGCCGCCGAGCCGATCCTCGCCGCCTGGACCCGGCTGCGCTATTCGCTGATCCCGTACATCTACCCGCTCGCGCGCAAGACCTATGACACGGGCGCGCCGTTCATGCGGGCGCTGTGGATGGACTTTCCGGCCGATCCCGCCGTGACGGACGTCCGCGACGAATACATGTTCGGCCCCGCCTTCCTGGTCGCGCCGGTTACGGAACAGGGCGCGACCAGTCGCCGCGTCTACCTGCCGGGCGGCACCGACTGGTATGACTGGTGGACCAATCAGAAACATGCCGGCGGCCAGTGGATCACCGCGCCGGCGCCGATCGACAAGATGCCGCTGTTCGTCCGCGCCGGCTCCATCGTCCCGCTGGGCGCGCCGGTGCCCAGCACCGCCACGCGCCAGGCCCTGTCGGAGATCCGCGTGTTCCCCGGCCGCAACGCGACCGCGCAGCTCTACGACGATGACGGCACCACCAACGCCTATAAGGGCAAGGGGGGCAAGGCGGCGACGCTGAGCTGGAACGATGCAACGGGCCGGCTGAGCGCGAGCGGATCGCTGCCCAGCGGCCAGTCCGCGGACGGCCTGGTCAAGGTGGTCGGTCGCTGAACCGATCACCTGACGCGACGCGCGGCGGCGTCCCGCTCCCGCCGCGCGTCCCGTAACCGCTTCTTAGGAGCCCCCATCCCATAGCGGCGCGCGACCCATGTCCAGTCGCGAGCGCCCATGCACCCCCTTCCCCTGATCGCGCCCAATCCGCCGCGACTGAGCGAGCATCTGGACGCGCTGCGGCGGGTCGAGGCATCCGGCGTGTTCAGCAACGACGGGCCGGAAGTGCGCGCGTTCGAGGCGGAGGTGACCGCTGCCGTATTCGGCGGGTCGGGCGAGAGCCTGGCGGTCGCCAACGCGACGCTGGGGCTGATGATCGCGATCCGCGAGGCAGCAGGGCTGGACCGGCCGCCACCGCCGCCAGGCACGCTGGCGCTGATGCCGGCGCTGACCTTTGCCGCGACCGCGCAGGCCGCGATCTGGGCCGGCTTCACCCCGCTCGTCTGCGACATCGATCCGCTCGATTGGGGGGCCAGTGCGGCGGCGGAGGAACGGCTGCTCCGCCAGTATGGCGAACGAGTCGGGGTAGTCGTGCCCTATGCCACCTTCGGCAACGCGATCGATCTTGGCCGTTATGCCGAGTGGCAACGCCGTTATGGCGTGGCCGTGGTGATCGACGCCGCCTCGTCGCTGGGCACGATCGACGCGGACGGGCACGGCTTTGGCGCAGCCATGCCGTTCGCAACGGTCTGTTCGATGCACGCGACCAAGACCTTTGCGGTGGCAGAAGGCGGCCTGGTCTATTGCGGCGATCCCGAGCGGATCTCTCGACTGCGCGCGATGATCAATTTCGGCTTCGCCAGTGGACGTAGCGCGTCCGTGCCCGGCCTCAATGCCAAGCTGCCTGAGATACTGGCGGTGATGGCCCGCGCGAAGCTCACGGAGCTGGACGCCTTGTGCGCCCATCGCGCGACGCTGGAAGCAGCATATCGACAGGCGCTTGGCGGGTTCGGCCTGCAACACGTCACCGGCCGCCGCCGCGCGAGCCAGTTCATGCCCGTGCTGCTGCCCGATCATCTCGCCCCCAGGCGGGAGGAGATCGCCACCGCGATGGCGGAGGAGGGGATCGGCACCGGCCGTTACTTCAGCCCTCATCTCGGCGAGCAGCCCCTGTTCCGCGCCACGGCGATGATCCAGCCAACGCCCGTCGCCGACCGGGTCGCCGATGCGATGATGTCGCTGCCGATCACCGATGGCATGACCGTGGCCGACGCCGAGCGGGCCGCCGGGGTGCTGCACCGTGCCTGCCGCCGGGCGGACCGGCTGCCTGCCCGCACGGCCGCAACGACCCCGCCCGTCGCCAATGTGCTGGTCGTCGGCGGCGGTCCGGCCGGGACGGCGATGCTGCTCGCCGCCGGCACCAAGGGTCTGTTGCCGCAGCTTGCCGCTGGCTTGGTGATGGTGGAGCGCGACGACGCGATCGGCGGCGGCCGGCTGGGGCGCTATGCGATCACCTCCGACACCACCGCCGAGACTTTCCTGTCGGCGGTACGGGGCAGCACCCATGCCGAGATCACGGTGCTGGCCGATCATCCCGCCGCCCGGGCGCTGGCGCATCATAGCGGCGCGCTGGGCGTACCGCTGACCGAGGTCGCGCCGCTGCTACGCGAGACGGGACGCCGGCTGACCCGGCTGGTCCGGGACAATGGCGGCGCGGTGCTGACCGGCCATGACGCGTTGAGGGCGGAGCGCGCGATGGACGGGCTGTGGCGCGTACGCCTGCGCCGCCGATCGGACGGGCACGAGTTCGATCAGCTCGCCCGCAACCTGGTGATCGCGGCGGGCGGACACCAGCCGCTCGATCGCCTGTCCACGCAGGTCGTTGCCGGCCGGCGGCTGATCGACATGGCGGGCGGGCGCCTGCTCCAGTCGGACGAGGCGCTGAGCGTTGGCGGGATGGAGAAGGTCGCAGACCTGCTCGCCGGCCACCCCGCGCCGCGCCTTGCGGTGATCGGCGGTTCGACCAGCGCGGCCGCGACGGTGTTCTCGCTGCTCAAGGCGGGGCTTCCGCTCGGCGCGGGCGGCGTCACCCTGCTCCATCGCGAGCCGCTGCGCCCCTTCTTCCCGTCCGTCGAGGCGGCCCATGCGGAGGGTTTCACCGATTTCGGGCCGGACGACATCTGCCCGGTGTCGGGCTTCGTGTACCGGCTCGCCGGTTTCCGGCTGGAAGCACGCGAGCTGATGCTGCGGATGCTCCGGGTCGGCGGGCGCGAGCCCGACCCGCGCGTCGCGCTGCACCGCATCCGGGGCGATGACGATCCCCGGGCTCAGGCGATCATTGAGGGCGCGGATCTGGTCATCGCCGCGTTCGGCTATCGGCCGGTCGGCCTGCCGCTGACCGAGGCTGGGGGCGCGCGCATCGGCCTTGCCGCGCATCGGGGCCGGCCGATGGTGGACCGGCATTGCCGTGTGGTCGGTGCCGATGACCGGCCGGTTCCCCGCCTTTACGGCATCGGCCTGGCCGCGGGATTCGTGCCCTGGGGCTCGCTGGGCGGCGAAAAGAGCTTTCGCGGCCAGGCGAACGGGCTGTGGCTGTGGCAGAACGATGTCGGGCTGATGATCGTCGACCAGCTGCTCGGCCAGGAACAACGGGTCGCAGCATGAGCGCTCCCCTCGTCACCATCGTCATGGCCGCCTACAATGGCGCGGCGCTGATCAGCGAAACGCTCGACAGCCTGTCGCGCCAGACGCTGACCGATTTCGAGCTGCTGGTGGTCGACGACGCATCGACAGACGACACGCGCGCGGTGGTCGCGGCACATCCCGACCCGCGCGTCCGGCTGATCGCGCTGGACCGGAATGGCGGTCCGGTGCTGGCGCGCAATCATGGCGTGGCGGAAGCGCGCGGGCGCTACATCGCCGGGCTCGACCATGACGACCTGTGCCGGCCCGAACGGCTGGCGCGGCAGGTCGCCTACATGGAGGCGCACCCCGATACGGTGCTGCTCGGCACCCAGGCCGACTATCTGTGCGACGGCGTGGTCAGCCCGTCCGCCTATCCCGTGGTCACGACACCGGGCCTGATCGAGTGGCTGGTGCAGATCGAGAACCCGCTGGTCTGGTCAAGCACCATGTTCCGCGCGGAAGCCGCCCGGACGCTGGCGCCCTTCACCCGGCCGCAGATCCTTTATGCCGAAGATTTCGACCTGTATCACCGCATGGGCCGGCTCGGCCGTCTCGCCCGGCTCGACGAGCCGCTGCTTATCTATCGCCAACATTCCGGCAGCGCCTCACGGCGACATACGGACACGATGCGCGCCAGTGCCGCGCAGGTGCTGGCGGAGACTCATGCCGATCTGTTCGGCGACCAGGCCGGGGCGCTCGCCACGCTGCTGTCGCGTCACGTCATGGGCGGCGAGCCGGTTCCCGACCGCGCGAGCCTGGTAACGCTGGGCAAGGGTATCGCGCGGATACAGCGGCATTTCCTCGACTGGCGGCTGATCGATGGCGAAAGCCTCAGGCTGATCCGCTGGGAAACGGCGCAACGCTGGGCGCGGATCGGACGCGCGGGGCTGCGTGCGGGGACGCTGAGCCTCGCGGACGTGCTGGCGGCGCGCCCCGACCATATCGGGCTCGGCTATGCGGGACTGGACGCGCTGCTCTGGTCGGGCGCGATCGGCGGCCTGCGCCGGACGCGCGGCGTCCTCGCCCGTTGACGCGCAAGGCCGGCTGCTACAGTCGCCTCAATATGGCATATCATCTGGCGATCGAGGGCGCGGACGGCGCGGGCAAGGGTACGGTGTCGGCCGCGCTGGTCGAGCTGCTGCTTGCGGACGGTCGCCGCGCCGCCCTCGTGTCCTTTCCCCGCTACACGGAGACGGTGGGTGGCTTCGCGATCGGTGAGGTGCTGGCCGGCCGGATGCCGCGAGAGACGTCGCCCGAGGCAGCGGCGGTGCTCTACGCCCTCGACCGGCTCGAGTCGCGAGCGCATGTGGCGACGCTCGCGGCAGAGAACGACGTGCTGGTGTTCGACCGGCATGTCGCGTCCAACATGGCCTATCAAGGCGCGAGGTGCGCCTTGCCCGATGAGGCGGACCGGCTGATGCGCTGGATCTGGACGCTGGAGACGGAACAGTTCGGCCTGATCCCGCCCGACCGCTGCATTTACCTCGACACTCCTGCAGAGACCGCCCGGCAGTTCATCCAGCTCAAGCGCCAGCGCAGCTACACGGCCCGCACCTTTGACGAATATGAGGAGGACCAGGCGCTTCAGGACAGGG
>CAKTFL010000190.1 GCA_934555855.1 uncultured Sphingomonas sp.
AGGTCATCGCGGGTGAGACGCGCTACGTCTCCGGCCTGCCGGTCGAAAGCGGCGCGGCGGGCGGCGATCCCGGACCCTATACCGCGCACGGCGTGTATCTGGGCGTCAAGGCGGCCGCGAAGCGCGGGCTCGGCACCGAGGACATGAGGGGCGTGCGTGTTGCGATCCAGGGCGTCGGATCGGTCGGCGGGGGTACGGCGCGGCTGCTGGCGAGGGAAGGCGCGGTGCTGACCCTAGCCGACGTCGATGCGGACAAGGCGCAGGCGCTGGCCGCGGAGCTGGGCGGGAAGGCGGTCGCTGCCGATGCGATCCTGTCGACCGAGGCCGATATCTTCAGCCCCAATGCGCTGGGCGCGATCCTCACGGAGCGATCGATCCCGACGCTGGGCGCGAAGATCGTCGCGGGCGGTGCCAACAACCAGCTCGCAACGCGCGAAGATTATGCCCGGCTGCACAACGCCGGCATCGTCTACGCGCCCGATTACGTCATCAACGCCGGCGGCATCATCAATGTCGGCCTGGAATATCTGGGCCATGGCGACGAGGCCGAGGTGATGGCCCGGATCGCCAGGATTCCTGAGCGGCTGCGCGCCATCTGGGACGAGAGCGAGGCGACAGGCGCGCCTGCGGCCGAAGTTGCAGACCGGATGGCGCAACGGCTGATCGGTCGCGCCTGATCAAGGCATATCGCTCATCCCGCTAGCGGCGGAATGGGCGGTAACCTTGCGACGGGTCAGAAACGCCAGCCGATCGAGACCTGCGCGATCGGGTAAGCCTTGTAGTCGTCGATGTCGTCCTGCAGCTCGCGGCGCTCCGCTTCCAGGCTGGTGCGAAATGCGGGGCTTGCCGCGGCCGTGCCTGACGCTGTGAAGTCCCGGACCCGTACTGATCCCTGAAACAGGACGCCGGCGTCGAAGCTGAACATGAACCCGCGTCTGCGTGCGCCGCTCCACCCCAGGGTTAAGGCGGGGGCGAGGTTCTTCACATCGGCACGACCGCGCAGGGTGCCGACCTGGGCGGCGGTATATTCCTGGTCACCGAGTTCCACCGTGCCCTGCGGCGTGGCTGCGACCCGCCCGCGATTGTTGTTGATCCGCGCGCCCGCGGACAAGCGGAAGTGGCTACCGAAGGGGTACACGTCCAGCATAGCGCCATAGGACTCCAGGTTCAGATCGCCGTCGTACTCAATGTCCTCCACATCGAAGTTCGCGCCGACACCCAGGAAGGTCGCGCTGCCGCGAACCCCTAGATGATCGGAGAAGCGTACGCCCAGCTCAGGCCCGATCCCAAGCGTTCCGCCCGTGATGGCTGCGCTGATCCGCACGCCCTCCTCGCCGGCCTCCTGCGCGGCAACCGGAGAGGCGAGCGCCAGCAACGTACCTGGCGCGACAAAGGACAGTATCCGCATGTAGTTTCCCCCATCTGATAATAACTGTTGGCCGCCAAGTAATGAGGCGCCGCAACGGCTGCGTCATTGCGGCAAGTCAGGATTTATTCATGCTCCATTTGAGGTATGAATAGCTTGCTCCGGGGAGGGGCGAGCGGAAACGGGGGCGCCAGAGCATGGATCCCAACATCCTTGTGGAGGGCTTCCGACAGGCAGCCATGGGAATGCGGAGTTGGGCCGCGGCGCTTGATGCGATGGCGCAGCAGACACGCGCCCGGATCGGGCAATTATCGGTCGGCAGTTCGTCTGGTGAGATGATCCTCACCACAATGTCGGGCTGCGGCCCGGACGAAGTCGCCGCGTATTTCGCGGCGGCAGGCCCGGACCCGCGACGCAACCCCCGAACCCGCGCCATCATCGAGGCGCCCTTGCATCAGTGCGTCGGCGAGGCGGACTTCGCCGACCGGCTGAACATCGCCAATTCGCCTATCTATGCCGGCCTGTTCAGGCGAAGCGACGTTCCGGCGTCCCTGCACGTCAAGTGCATGGCACCGAATGGCGAGATCATCGTCCTTGGCGTGCAAAGGTCCATCAGCATGGATGCGGTCGACCCCGAAGAGAAGCGGCTGATGGAGGCGATCGCTCCTGGCGCGGCGGCGGCAATCATGGGGGCGGTCGTGCTAGGCGTTCAGCTGGGCGGCGAACTGCTCCAGACCGCCGAGCATCTCTCCGGTGCGGCAATGTTGCTGAATCACGATATGGCGCTGGTATCTCTCTCGCCAAAGGCGGAGATGATCCTGCAATCGGGTGAGCAACTGCTGGTGCGGGCAGGCCGGCTCGGCGCGCGGAACGCCCGCGATCAGCAGCGGCTGTCCACCGCGGTGCGAGCCGCCAGCGGGCGCTTGGCCATGGAGCGCCATCATTCGGCGGTGTCGCTGCACGGGGAGGGTGCGCCTGCGATGCGGGTGGACATCTTTCCGCTGCCGGAACGGATCGCGGGGCCGCTGTCACGGGCCGAGGTTCTGGTCACGATCACCATGCCCAGAGCGGTTCCGGTGGAGCGGGCAGTGGCGGCGTTGCGCGTGCAATTCGGCCTGACCGGGGCGGAGGCGGCTGTGGCGTTGATGCTCAGCGAAGGACTGAGCGTGTCGGAGATTGCCTTTCGCCGAGGCTCCGTCCGCGAAACCGTGCGTAGCCAGCTGAAGATGCTGTTCGAGAAAGTCGGTGTCCGGCGGCAGGCGGAATTGGTGTTGAAGGTGGAGCGTTGCCTGTCGACCCTGCGGAACTGATCGTTGGGCACAAGCGGCGTCGAGCTCAGGCGCGCGCGGCCAAGGCGGGCAGGCTGATCGGCGGCTCGATACCGGATCGCGCCCAGGAGCGGCCGTCGTCGCGGGTTGACGTAATCCTGGCATAAGGCTGTGTGAACAGGCGCCTGACCTGCATCCGGGCCAGCGAACTGCCGGTGACGACCGCCAGCGCGCGCGCCTTCGGCATGGAAGCCATATGCCCGCGCATCGCCTCGATCACGTCTTGAGGCTGGATGGTGCAAGCGCTTACGTCGATGACCATCGCATAGGTACGCATACGATTGAGCACCAACTGCCGCTTCAATTCGATGATATAGGCATTGGTTTCTTCCACGGTCATCATGCCCCCGAGCGTC
Source organism: uncultured Sphingomonas sp. (assembly GCA_934555855.1). The sequence continues at coordinate 3,051 of CAKTFL010000190.1, forward strand.
ACCTCGACGACGGCGTGGCTCGTATCCACCCAAATGCTGTACATAAGACTCTCCTGCGCCAATCTTATCGCCCGAATCATTAAGAAAGGTCTGACGGGGTGACGTGGTGGATATTTCGGCTTATTCGTCAGCGCTGATCGTGCCTGCTTTCCACGCCCTCGCCAATCCGGCCCGCTTTCTGCAATTAGCGCGGCCATTGACCCCGATCCTCCTCTGGCTCGGTGTCGCGCTGGTCGCGATCGGCTGCTGGGCGGGGCTGACGCAGACGCCGCCCGACTATCTGCAAGGCGATACGGTGCGGATCATGTACATTCATGTGCCGGCCGCTTGGCTCGGCATGGGCGGGTGGAGCGGGATAGCGGCCGCCAGCATTGCCTTTCTGGTCTGGCGACACCCGCTCGCCAACATCGCGGCGCGCGCGGTCGCGCCGGTCGGGGCCACCTTTGCCGCGCTGTGCCTCGTTACCGGGGCGATCTGGGGACGCCCGACCTGGGGGACTTGGTGGCAATGGGATGGACGGCTGACGTCCATGCTGCTGCTGTTCTTCGTCTATTGCGGCTATGTCGCGCTCGCCCGTGCCGATGCGGAGCGCGGCGGCGACGGGCGCGTGCCAGCGGTGTTCGGCATCGCGGGAACCGTGCTGCTGCCCGTGATCCGGTATTCGGTGGTGTGGTGGAACACACTGCACCAAGGACAGTCGATCGGGCTGTCGGGTTCGACGATCGACCGATCGATCCTGTGGCCGCTGCCGATCATGCTGGCGGGCGCGACCCTGTTCTTCGCGGGCGTTGTCCTGATGCGGATGCGCCTCCTGCTCGCGCGGGCCAAGGCGGAGGCGCGGATGCGCCGCATGGCGCGGGCATGAGCCAGTGGAGCTTTGTGGTCGCGGCCTATGGCGTGACGCTGGGTGGGGCGACCATCCTGGCGCTGCTTAGCTACCTCGCCATGAAACGGGCCGAGCGATGAGGGCCAAGAACCAACGGCTGGCGCTGGTCTTGCTTGGCCTTGGCGCGGTGGCGGCGGCGGCGTTGCTGGCGCTGTCGGGGCTGAGGGACCAGGCCGCCTTCTTCTACGCCCCATCTGATGTGCAGCGCGACGGCCTGCCGCTCGGCCGCGACGTGCGATTGGGCGGCATGGTCGCGGCGGGATCGATCGATCGCGCGAAGGACGGCGTCACCTTGCATTTCATTGTCACCGACGGGCGGGCGACGACGCCGGTCGCCTTTGCCGGGATCGTCCCCGACCTGTTCCGCGAACGGTCCGGGGTCGTGGCCGAGGGCCGCTTTCAGCCGAACGGCAGCTTTGTCGCGAGCAACCTGCTAGCCAAGCATGACGAAAAGTACATGCCGCCCGAGATGGCCGGCAAGATTCACGAAACGAAAAGCCTGAAGCAGTGAGCAAGGCGCGATGATGGCGGAGGCGGGCCTGGCCGCCCTGTGGCTCGCCGCTGCGCTGGCCCTGCTTCAGCTGCTGCTCGGCGCGCTGGGGCTCCGGCGCGGGCAGGCGGAGGTGCTCGCGGGCATCCGGCCGGTCGCCGTGGTGCAGGGGTTGCTCACCGCCATCGCGATGGCGATGCTGATCGGCGTGTTCGCCCGGTCGGACATGACGGTCAAGCTGGTCGTCGAGAACAGCCATTCGGCCAAGCCCCTGCTGTACAAGGTCGCGGGTGCCTGGGGCAATCATGAGGGCTCGATGCTGCTCTGGGTCACGATCCTGGGGCTGGCGGGCGGAGTGGTGGCGCTGCTGGAGCGACGGCTTGCGGAGCGCACGCTTGTTGCGACGCTGGCGGCGCAGGCGACGATCGCGCTCGGTTTCTACGCCTTTCTCCTGTTTGCCTCCAATCCGTTCTCGCGGGTCTGGCCGGCGCCCCGCGACGGCATGGGGCTGAACCCGCTGCTTCAGGATCCCGGCCTCGCCTTCCATCCGCCGACGCTGTATATCGGCTATGTCGGGCTGTCGGTCGCCTTCTCCTTTGCCGTGGGTGCGCTGATCG
>CAKTFL010000191.1 GCA_934555855.1 uncultured Sphingomonas sp.
TGATCAGGCTGGTCGAGCCGGAACGGTCGGGCGGTACGTGCAACCGGACTCCCCAGTTGCGCACCGTCCTGATCGGATCGGGCGCATCGACGCGCGCGAACTTCTGCCGGATGCGGCGAAGCACGGCATGTCGCCTCGAACCGGGGTCGCTCCGGGTCGGTAACGCAGAGTCGATGTCCGCCCAGCACATCCTGCCGCGTCGCAGAAGCGATGCGAACAGCACCGCCTCGGGTCCGGACAAGGGAACCGACGCCGCTTCGTACCAGAAGCGCAGCCCATCGGACGTCATGCTGAGCGCGCCCCGGCGGATCAGAAGGGCCGGCGGCGGATCGGCCGCCGGCGGTTCGAGGCAGGGACGTAGCGACAGGCGCATCGCGAGTGCAGGCGCCGACGCCCCGGTCGCGGCGCTCATCGGACGCGCTTCGCGCGAATGCCGCGCCCGCCGTCGACGGAGGCGATATAGCTGCCGAGGATACCCGCTGCCACTTTGATGGGCATGCCCGCGCTCGGGAAGAAGCCGGTGCGTGTCTCGATCGTCTGCCAATGCGATCCGTCCGCAAGCGACAACAGGAACAATCCATGGCCTGCCGGACGCACCCTGGCGAGGCTGGACTCGATCGCCTGCACCTCCGGCTCCTCGCGGCCGCCGTTCTGCCCGAACAGCCGGATGCGGGGGATGGAAAAGCCGAACACCGCGCGCTTGGCCTCGCGCACGCCTTCGCGATCGAGCAGCACCACCTCTCCGTCGGCGCGCAGCCGCTCCAGCGCCGCCGCCGCGCGATCGTAACAGGCCAGCCGCTGCGAAGCGTCGGCGATGCTGCGGCAGGCGGTGAGATCCGCTGCAATTTGGCCGGCCACGCCCGGCTTCTCGCCGGTGTCCGCCACTTGCAGCGGTGCAGCCGCGCCGAACATAAACGCTGCCGCAATATTGAGCACTTCCATGTAACGCTGCCTCATTTTAAAGCACAAGGCCGTTCATGCCGACATTGAGCCGCGCAATAGTGACGCAAGTGTGACGATATTGCCACCCGTGTCATGAAAAAGCTGAAGAGGTTGTGGAGATGTTGCGTTGCGATACGGCCGGTTTCTAAAGAGATGCAATCACCGATCGAGAATAAGCGGGATCAGCGGTGGCGTATCTTGCGCGCATCGTCGTTTACGGGGGTAAATACATGAAGAATACCACGCGTCAGAAGCTGCTTGCCTCGACGCTGCTGATGGGTGCGACGGTTGCCGTGCCCGCCTTCGCGCAGGTCGCGCCGCAGACGACGGAAACCGTCGCCGGCACGCCCAACACCGCCAGCCCGGTCGAGAACCCGCAGGACCAGCCGCCCGAAAGCGACGACATCGTCGTCACCGGCTCGCTGATCCGCAATCCCAACCTGGTCGCATCCAACCCGGTCAGCGTGATCGGCGCCGACGAGATCGACCTGCAGCAGGCGAACGTCGCGGAAGAACTGCTGCGCGAGCTGCCGGGCGTCGTTCCCTCGATCGGCACGGCCGTGAACAACGGCAACGGCGGCGCATCCTTCGTCAACCTGCGCGGCCTGGGGGCGAACCGCAACCTGGTGCTGCTCGACGGCGTCCGCCCGACGCCGGGCACGCTCGAAGGCCAGTTCGACCTCAACAACATCCCGCTCGCGCTGGTGCAGCGCGTCGACATCCTGACCGGCGGCGCATCGACCACCTATGGCGCCGATGCGATCGCGGGCGTGGTGAACTTCATCACCCGTACCGACTTCGCCGGCGTCGACCTCAACGTGTCGAACCAGATCACCGAACGTGGCGACGGCGCGATCTTCCGCGCCGACCTGACGCTGGGTGCGAACTTCGACGACGATCGCGGCAACGCAGTGGTCAGCATCGGCTACCAGTCCGCCGACCCGGTGTTCCAGGGCGATCGCGACATCTCCGTATCGCAGATCGATTCGTTCACCGGCGCGATCGGCGGATCGGGCACCTCGGTCCCGTCGCGCTTCTCGGGCGTGAACCCGACCGGCGCCGATTCGATCACCGGCGGCACGCCCGTGCAGGGAACCCGGCAGGTCAACGCCAACGGCACCGCCTTCCTGCCGACGGCGGCGTTCACGCCGTTCAACTTCAACCCCGACAACATCTTCCAGACGCCGTTCGAACGCTACAACGTGTATGCGGCGGCGAACTATCAGGTGTCGGAAGCCGTCGAGGTGTACAGCCGGGCGCTGTTCTCCAAGAACACCGTCAGCACCATCATCGCGCCCTCCGGTGCGTTCAGCATCCCGGTCTCGATCAGCCTCAACAGCCCGTTCCTGACCGCGGCGCAGCGCAACGCGTTCTGCGCCTTCGACACCAATCCGGGAGCCGGATACACGCCGCGCTTCAGCCAGGCGCGCTGCGACGCGGCGGCCACGGCCACCGGCCCGGGCGATCCCAACTACCTCCAGGTCGACAACATCGCGCTCGCGCGTCGCGCCGTGGAGGTCGGGCCGCGCCAGTCCGACTACACCACCACCTATTTCGATTACCGCGCGGGCGTTCGCGGCGACATCTCGTCCAGCATCCAGTACGACCTGTTCGGGTCGTACGGCGAAAGCGAGAACCGTCAGGTCATCCAGGGCTACACGCTCAACTCGCGCGTGGCGCAGTCGCTGCTGGTCAACCGCGGCGCCAACGGCACCGTCACCTGCCAGAACGAGGCCAACGGCTGCGTTCCCGTCAACTGGTTCGGCCCGGCCGGCTCGATCTCGCAGGAAGGCGTCGACTTCCTGACCGGCATCAGCACCGTGTCGATCCGAGTGACGCAGGCGCAGGCGCGCGGCACGATCAGCGGCGACCTGGGCTTCGCGATCCCGCTGGCTACCGAGAACGTCAGCTTCGCGGTCGGTGGCGAATATCGCAAGTACACCGCGCTCCAGCAGTCGGACTCGCTGTCCCAGTCCGGCGATCTCGGCGGTGCGGGCGGCGCTGCCCCGCTTATCGCGGGCGGCTATGACGTGTACGAAGCGATCGGCGAGTTGATCGTGCCGATCGCGGCCGATCGTCCGTTCCTGAAGAACCTGCAGCTCGAAGGCGGCATCCGCTATTCCAGCTATTCGGTCGATACCGCAGGCAGCCCCAGCTACAACACCACCACCTGGAAGGTCGGCGGCAACTGGGAGCCGGTGGACGGCATCATGGTACGCGGCAACTATGCCCGTGCGGTGCGCGCGCCCAACATCGAAGAGCTGTTCAGCCCGGTGAACACCAACCTCACCAACCTGGCGGACGATCCGTGCGCCAACCTGACCGACGCCGGCGGCGTGATCGCGGGGCGGCCGACGCCCACCGGCACGCTGCGCGACGTCTGCCTTGCACAGGGTGCGCCGGCCGGCACCATCGGCGCCATCCCCGTGCCGACCTCCGGCCAGGCAAACTTCACCGGCGGCGGCAACGTCGGCCTGCAGCCGGAAACGTCGAACAGCTGGTCGGTGGGCGGCGTGTTCACGCCGTCGTTCATCCCCGGCTTCTCGGCGACGGTGGATTACTACCACATCACCGTCGAGGATGCGGTCAGCCAGCCCACGCCGGACGACGTGGTCAACGCCTGCTTCGGCGCGGGCAACCTCAGCGCCACCAACCCGGCCTGCCTTGCCATCCGCCGCAACCCGATCGACGGGTCGCTGTCCGGTGACTATGGCACCACGCCCGGCCTGCCGATCGGCCTGTCCAACCTCGGCCGGCTCAAGACCGACGGCATCGATCTGGTGCTGAACTACACGCGCAAGTTCGGCGATGTCGGCCTGTCGCTGGGCTTCACCGGCAACTGGACCAACCGCAGCGAATTCGTGGCGAACGTCAGCTCGCCCACCGCCTTCAACCGCGATTGCGTGGGCCTGTATTCGGTCAACTGCGGAGCGGTCGACGGGTCGATCCAGCCCGAGTTCATGTGGTCGCAGCGCACCACGCTCAGCTATGGCGACATCGATCTGTCGCTGCTGTGGCGGCACATCGACCGGGTCGACTACGAACTCGCCGACACCGCCCCTGCCTATTCGGGCACGGTTGCGGCGCTGGGCGGATCGTACGACTTCAACTCGATCGAACCGTACGACTATTTCGACCTGACGCTGCGTGCGGCGGCGACGGAGAACTTCACGTTCACCTTCACGGTCGCCAACCTGTTCGACCGCGATCCGCCGCTGGTGGGCAACACCATCGGTGCCACCGCGTACAACAGCGGCAATACCTTCCCGTCGACCTATGACGCGGTGGGTCGCCGGTTCTCGGCGGGTGCGCGCATCCGCTTCTGATCGAACGACGCGATATGCAAAAGGAAGGGCGGTCCTGCGGGGCCGCCCTTTCGCATGTCGGTCAGATCAGCGGAGCCAAGACATCGAGCGCGATGTCGTTCGCCTCGGGTGTACCGGGCGTGTGACGCGTCGCAAAATGCTTCGGCAAGCCCGCGAAGTGCTAGAAGCCGTTTGCCTTGGAACGCGCGTCATGTTCTACTTCGACTCGGAAGTTCCTTGGGGGAAAGCATGGCCATTCTTCTTGCCATCACGGCGGCAGCTCTCGCGCAGGGCGCCGCTGCTCTGCCGCGGTCCGACGTGGCAAATGCCCAGAAGCGGATCTGCAAGCGCACGGTGGACACCGGATCGCTCGTGCGGGGCAAGCGCGAATGTCGCACGCGGGCGGAATGGGACCGCATCGCCGAGGCGGCGCGGGCAGGGGGGCAGGACATGGTCGATCGCCATGCCGCGGGCATCCAGCACTGAGGTCGCTGCCTTGATGGCGCGGGCACGCGCTGCCTTCCCATGCCGCTCCGCGACGATGCTCGCGTGACGGCGACGACCGACGAAGGCGTGGTGCAACGCCTGCTGCGCGATGGCGAGAGCGCGAGCCGGCGAGGCGACCGCGACGCCGCGCGGCAGGCGTTCGGGGCCGCGCTGGCGCAGGCTCCGGGCCACCCGGCAGCGCATAACGCGCTGGGCATGCTCGCGCTCGGCGCCGGACAGGCTGACGACGCGGAAC
>CAKTFL010000192.1 GCA_934555855.1 uncultured Sphingomonas sp.
GGTCTTGCCGGCGCCGTTCGGGCCGAGCACCGCGGTCACCCGCCCGGGGGACGCGTGCAGGTCGAGCCCGTCGACGGTTTGCGCGAGAGCCTGGATGCCGGCGACCCCGGCGACGGCGGCGATGACGATGGTGATGCGGCGCATGATCGTATCTCCTCAGAGCACGCAGCAATTGCGCTTGCGCCAGACGAGGTAGCCCATGTCCTCACCCTTGACCGGGAAGGCACGCCCTGTCTGCGGGGGGAAGGTTGAGGCGCCGAGCGGGGAGCAGGCAAGCTTGCCGTTCACGGTCGGGGTCGGGTTGACCATCTGAACGCGGTACTGCTGCTTGCGCATCACCGGCATCAGGTACTTGTTGCACAAGCCCTTGGAGCCCATCGTCCCCCAGGCCAGGCCCTCGCGGTGGATCTTGAAGGCGAAGCGGGTGAGCGCGAGCCGCGAGGCCTGAACGTGCCCAATTGAAGCCGCGACGTTGCCGTTGACCGGGTACATCGGCCCCTGACAACCCGCGCACCAAAACACCGGGTCGAGTGGTAGCTTCCCAGTAGCCGCGATGCAGTCGCCGGCGCAGGCTGCCTGCGCGATCGGCGAGGTGAACAGCACCGCCTCCGGGTTGATGAGCGCGGTCAGCGTGTCGTCCTGCCAGAGGGGATCGACCTCGGTCATGTAGGCGATGTCGAACGACGCCTGCTCGAAGCACAGGAAGTCGGTCAGGATCTCCATCCAGTAGAGGAGCGGATAGACGTACCAGTGGACGTGCCACTTGGACGAGTTCTGGGCCTTGCCGCCGATCGCGGATGGACCCTCAAGGTGCCCCTGACCGATGTCGAAGCCGGGGGCGATCTTCATGCCCCCCAGGTTCACGAAACACCACGGCTTGGTGGACACATCGGCGAGACGAACGGGCTCCCAAAAGCCAGCGGCAATGCCGATGCGAGGCACTGGATTGCCGCACGCGCAGACCGGCGAGTCTGGGTTGTTGGTATCGGCGCGCGCGCTCGGCCAGATCTTCAGCCCACCGACCGACAGCGGGAATAGGCACGACCAGCAAACATCGGTGATCGGGTTGACGAACTTGCCGCTGCAGGTCGACTGCGCCTGCGCGGCCGGGGTCAGCAGCGACGTCGAGGCGATCATCGCGAGACCCAGCAGGAACAGGCGCACCGTCTTCACGGACGGTCCTCCGCGACGCTGGCGCTGATAAACGCATTGTCGGCCCGGTTCTTCCGCACTGCGTAGAGGGCGGTGTGAAGCGCGGTAGTCACCAGCAAGGCGGCGACCACGAATGATGCTGGGCGACCGAACAGCGCCACCAAAGGCGAGATGGCCAGCACCGAGACAGCGCAGGAGACGCACAGCAGCTGCCAGGTCCGGCGCATGCCGCGGAGCTGATCGGTTTCGGGCGCCGCCATGGGCGTGCGCAGCAGGTCCAACCACAGCGGCATCAGCTATTCCCCTTCAGGAGGATCTCGGAGAGCTTGAGGACGCGGCCATCCTGAACGGCGACAGCCGGCGTGTGGCGGATGCCGAGTTTGCCGGTGAGGCGGCCTTCCTGGTCAAAGTAGAAGCGACGCTTGCGAGCAGTCATTTCCTGGATCGGCGAGCCGTTCACGAGGATGATCTTGGCCTTCAGGTCGCTGTAACGAGACGTGGCCCACGCCATCTGCGACTTGTCGTCGCCGTCGACGAACACCAGCGCTTGGCGCACGGAGACGAAATCGAGCGGGTTCACCGTGCGACCGGCCTGCGCGATGAGGTTGCCCTTCTGGTCACGGACATCGCGCTCGATGACGATGGTCGGGTCGTAGGCCCAAGTGCGCGCCTCGATCGCAGGCGTGATGCCCTCCACAGGCTTGGGGCGGCGCACGCGCGCCTCGGCTTTCCGGGCGAACTCCGCATTCATTCGATCGATGCCGCCCGACGCCTGCAAGCGCTGGAGCCGCTGCTCGATCGTCGCCAGCAGGTCGGTCTCAATGATGGGAAAGGCCTGCCCGACAACGCCGTGGTCACTCGCCATCGTTGTCGAGGTCATCGACACCGAGAGCAGCGCCACGATCGCGACGGTCTCCAGCGCTCGCCTCACAGGATCGGGTTCCCAACCCCGACGATCTTCTTCGAGCAAGCATAGCCGATCGCGGCGTAGCGGCTGTCGAAGCCGTCCTTGTGTGGCGTGCCGACGAAATAGCATCCCTGCGGGATGACTCCGGTTGGTCCGGCGACGAGCGCCTCGCCCTTTCTGGTGAAGGGCTTCATGCGGGCAACGAGCTTGCCAGCAACGAACACGTCCGGGCCACGATGCACGACGAGGTCGCCGGGCATGCCGTAGACGATCTTGCCAAACATCTGGCGCTGCGGTCCGAAGTGACGGATTACCAGAGGGTCTGCCGGTGGCACGAAGAACACGTACTCGCCGCGCTTGGGCACCGCCGTCTTGTGAATCACGAAAGCCCAGTTGGGCAGTGATGCCGAGGCGTTGATGAGCAGACCGTGCGTGTCGCGCCAGTCGCTGATCGCGTTTAGCGTCGCCGTGCCGGCGATGAACAGACCGAGCGCTGCCCAGAGCCGCTTACGCGGCCGGAAGCCTGCGACCGGTGCGCCTGCGATTGCCGGATTACTGGCCACCGGGACCTCCGAAGCTCGGGACCGCCGGTCCAGTCATGGTCGGGTCGACCGATGGTGCCATCGGTGTTGGCGACGGGATCGGGCCGAAGAGGGTGGGCGAGCCTTGCGGAACCGTGCCGGCGACCTGCGCCAAGTGCGTTGGCGAAGGCTGGACGGATACGGCACCCTGCTGGCCGAGCACTGCGCCCACCTGCGCTGGACTTGCCGGCTGCGGCCGCTTCACGCCGGAGGCGTAGACGGCATTGACGACATCCGGGGTGATATCGGGAATGCTTTTCGAAAGCACCGCCTCGCCGACGAGGACGACCTGGCCTTTAGCGCCGCGGCGCTGCAGCTCGGTGTCAAGCGAGGCCATAAACTCGCGCATCTGCGCTTGGACCTGTTCGGGCGACCCGCCGCTGCGCGCTTGAACGGTGACATAATCACCGACGATGCGCGACAGGTCGGCTTTGACGATCCGCTGCGGCGGCTCACCGATTACCGTCTTGGTGACCCACATGCCCCAGACCAACGCGAGCAGGACGGCAGCGCCGACCAGCAGCTGGACCGCCGTATATCCTGCGAACACTGTGCGGGAGCGCTTGGCCTGAGGCGAGGCGGCCAGGGCGGGTGCCGTGAGATCGTCCAACGGCGCGGTCGAAACAGTCTGGTCGGTCATGCGCCATGCTCCAGGCGGGCCGGATCACGCGGCAGCATGGCGTGGCGGCGAAAGAAGATGAGGGCGGTCGCAACGACCATGTGGACGACGCCGACGATAAGCTTGAACTGATCGAGGCGGGCGGCGTCGGCCGCGATGTACCGCGACGACATGTTGGCGACGTGGTGCATCATGCCGTCGACCGAGAATCCGCCGATCGCGAGGAAGAACAACACGAAGACGCCCCAAGTCATTAGAAGCGTGGTCGTGAGGAAGCCCGCCATATGCAGGGTGAAATAGAGCCCGAAGCCGTAGTCGATCTTGCGGCCCAAGCGGCCGAGTTGAAGCGTTGTCGCCATGTCGATCACTCCGCTGCGATTGCGAGGCCGCCATCGGCTTCGCCCCACTTTTCAGGGTTTTCCGGATAGGCGACCCGCTCGATCGCCTCCTCCATCGTCAGTCCTTGGCCGAGCAGATCGTGGATCGCGGCAAAGGTGCGCGGCGAGGACGAATAGACCGTCGCCGAATAGGGATCGAGGACGAGGCGACCCACCGCCAGCGTATCCGGCCCCTTTATCATCACGTCGGAATATTCGACGCCCTGCCGCTTCAGCGAGCGGAGCAGCGCGTCGGTGTAGTCGTCCATCTCGAAGCGGTCGTGCTTCTTGAAGTCCGCGATCGTCTCCGCCTTCTGCTGCAGAATGACGAACCAGTCCGAGTTCTCTAGCGCTGCCTTCGACCCGTCCGACTTGTAATAGTCGTTGAGGCTCTGGGTCGCGGTCACCAGCGACGCACCGTACTTGCGGCAGGTGCGCGCATACGCCTCAATGAAGTCGGCCATCGAGCCGCCCTTGAGCATCTGCCACGCCTCGTCGAGCAGCAGTGCCTTGGGCACCGAGCGGTCCTCACGGCGCATCGCCTGGCTCGCCATGAACATGATGGCGGTGAGTGCGACCGAGCGCAGTTCCTCGCGCGACGACAGGTCGGACAGCTCGAAAACGGTGAGGTTCGCCTTCAGCTGGAACGACACCTCGCCCTCGAAAAAGCGGCCATAGGTGCCCGTCCGCGAGAACGGGCGCATGGCGATGGCGAGGTCGATCGCCAGCTGGTTGCCGGTCGCGTCGAGCGCCTCGATCACGTCGTTGACCGAACCGCTGCGGCCCTTGGCGGACCAGACCTCGTTGATTGCGCCGTCGATCAGGCCGCGCTCGGTGTCGTTGAGCTTGTCGATGTGCCGCGCCATCTGGTTCACGATGGATTTGAGCATCGCGAAGCAGTCCATTAGATAGTCTTCGTCCGTTTCGGCGAGGACCGGATCGATCATGGAAAAGGGGTTGATGCAGAACCCCGACGCCATCGTGAACTCCACGAAGGCCCCGCCCTGCAGCTTGGCGGAATGCTCGAAGGAGCGGCCGTCATCGATGACCACGACCTTGGCGCCGGCACCGCACAATGAGGCGCACAACTCCTGGAGCGCCACCGACTTGCCCGAGCCCGACTTGCCGAACACAGCGACGTTGTGGTTGCCGGCCGTATTCTCGAACGGCGACCAGAAGAAGGGCTGACCGCGGCGTCCGACCAGCATCAGGTGCGGGTTGTTGCCGCCGAGATACTCACCCTGAAGCGGCATGAGGCTGGCGGCGGTGGTGGTGAGAACCGTCCGCATCCGCTTCATGTTCTTGAGGTCGTAGCTGAGGCCGTTCGCCATCGTCATCGGCATGGCGG
>CAKTFL010000193.1 GCA_934555855.1 uncultured Sphingomonas sp.
ACATAGGGATGCGCGTTGAACGTGCCGCGCGCGAAGCAGATGTCGAGCGGCCGGTCGTCTCGCCAGCGCTTCATCAGCTCCGCCCGGCCGGCGATGACGCCGACTGGCAGGCCACCGCCCAGCGTCTTGCCATAAGTGACCAGGTCCGGGCGGATCCCGAAATACTCGCCCGCGCCGCCGGGCGCGAGGCGGAAACCCATGAACACCTCGTCCATGATCAGGACGATGCCGTTGACGCGACAGGTCTCGGCCAGCCGATGCAGCCAGGCGCGGTAAGTCTCCACATCGGCGCCCGCCCGCCGGCCGCTGTCGACCAGCTGGTTGTCGGACGGCGCGGAGCCGTTAGGATGCAATGCCTGGAGCGGATTGACCAGCACGCAGGCGATATCGCGCCGCTTCGCCAGCACCTCGAGCGTCCGCTCCGACATCTCCGCCAGCGTCAGCGTGTGGTCGGCGGCGACGGGATTGCCGATGCCCGGCTGCACCTCTCCCCACCAGCCATGATAGGCACCCGCGAACCGCACGATCCGTCGGCGGCGGGTGTGGTAGCGGGCAAGGCGCACCGCTTGCATCACTGCCTCCGTGCCCGACATGTGGAACGACACCTCGTCCATGCCGGACAGCGCCGTGAGCCGACGCACATTGTCGGCGACGAGCGGGTGATAGGCGCCGAGCACCGGACCCAGCGCCTCGACCGCGGCAGCTCCCTCCGCGATGGTCGCCTTGTAAAAGTCATAGCCGAACAGATTGACGCCATAGGAGCCGGTCAGGTCGATAAGGCGATTGCCGTCCAGATCGATCACCACCGCCCCTTCCGAGCGCTGAAGGAAAGCGCCGGTGCCCAGCGTTTCGCGAACGCGGCGGCTGAAGGGAAACGGGACGCGATACGCGCCGGTGAATTGCAGGTCCGACAGCGCCTCGCGCGTATCGCGAGTCAGCGCCAACGTCCGCGCGAAGCGATCGGCGTAGAGCGCGCCCAGCCGCTCGAAGCCCGCCTTACGACGCGCGGCGATCTCCTCCGGCGCATCGTCGATGCTGAAGAAACGGTCCGCGTCATAGGCATAGGACGGGATCTGCCCGGCGATCCGCTTGGCCATGCGGACATGCCCGCCCAGCGACGGGTGCTTGGCGCGCGACAGGGCCAGTCGCTGGCGGCCCTTGGTTGCGGTCAGAAGCGCGGCGGCGAGCCCGGCGGTGCCGGCGAGTATCGGAAGCATGACTCCATCCACACCGAACGGGTGACACGCCAATGACAGCACGCAGGGCGCTGATGCGTCTTCTTCTTCAGGAAGACCTCAATTTCCTTGTCACCAACCGCCTGCCCCGCCGGCTGGCGACGAAACTGGTGGGGTGGATCGCCCGGATCGAACAGCCGCTGGTCAGCCGCCCGGCGCTGGCCTTGTGGCGGTTCTTCGCGCGGCCCGACCTGTCCGACGCGGCAGGCGAGCGGTACGCCTCCCTGCGAGACGGCTTCACGCGGGCGCTAACCCCCGGCGCCCGCCCCTACCCCGCCGATCCGGGGGTGATCGCCAGCCCATGCGACGCGATCGTCGGCGCGCATGGTCCGATCGAGGGCGACCGGCTGTATCAGGTGAAGGGCTTCCCGTATCGCCTCGGCGATCTGGTACCGGATCCGGCGCTGGTCGAGCGGTTCCACGACGGCAGCTTCGTCACCTTGCGGCTAACGGCGGGCATGTACCACCGCTTCCATGCGCCGCAGGACTTGACGGTCGAGGCGGTCACCTACCTGTCCGGCGACTGCTGGAACGTGAACCCGATCGCGTTGAAGCGGGTGGAGCGGCTGTTCTGCCGCAACGAGCGGGCGGTGATCCAGGCTCGGCTGACCGGGTCGGGCACGCCGATCCTGCTGGTGCCGGTCGCCGCGATCCTGGTCGCGAGCATCCGCCTCCACGTCCTCGAAACGGAGCCGATGGCGAGGGCGCTGGGGCCGCAGCGCCGGGCGCTGGACGCATCGGTAGCCAAGGGCGAGGAGATGGGCTGGTTCGAGCATGGCTCCACCATCATCGTCTTCCTGCCGAACGGTGTGATGCTGGACGCGACATTGCGCGAGGGCGACGAGATCCGCGCCGGGCGTCCAATCGCGCGACTGGCCTGAGCGCAGGGTTCAGTCGCCCTCGCGCCTGTCGAGGATACCGGGCGCCAGCTCCAGGCGCTGCGGCACGGTGCCGATCTCGATCCCTTCGCTGCTAAAGCGGTTCAGCAGGGTGAGCAGGACGTTGCTCCTCGCGCGATACACGTCGCGGGGCGAGGCGACATGAGCGAAACAGTTGAACAGGATGCGTCCGTCAGCGATCGAGTCGACAAAGGCGGAGGGCGCCGGATCGCCCAGCACGCCGGCCTCTTCCGCAAAGGTCGCCAGCACGATCTGCCGCACCTTGTCGGCATCGGTGCCGAGCGGGACGGAAAACTGCACCTGGATGCGCCCCAACGGGTTCGACAGGGTCTTGTTGAGCACCGATTTGGTGATGAGCTCCGAATTGGGCACGATCAGCGTCGAATGGTCGGCCAACGCGATCTCCGTCGAACGAACGCTGATCCGCTTGACGTCGCCCTCGTCGGTCCCGACCCGAACCCAGTCGCCGATCTTGATCGGTCGCTCGGCGAGCAGGATCAGGCCGGATACGAAGTTCTGCGTGATCGCCTGGAGGCCGAAGCCGATGCCCACCGACAGCGCCGAGAGCAGTAGCGCCACGCGCTCAACGCCGATGCCCAGCGACGCCAGTGCCCAGATTACCGCCAGAGCGATGCCGACATAGCGCGCGACCAGGCTGACGGAGTTGCGCCCGGACCCGTCAAGGTCAGTGACCGGCAGGTAGCGGTTCTCCAGCCAGCCCATGAAGGCGCGGACCAGCGCCAGCCCGACGAACAGGACCAGCGCCGACCGAAGGATCGCGCCGGGCGAGATAGCCACGCCGGCGACCTCAACGCCCTGTGCGAAAGTGCCCAGCCGACCGAACAGGCTGTCCAGCCCGCCGCCGCCGCCGAACGGCGTTACCAGCATCCCCAGCGCGACCAGGATCAGCAGCACTCGCAGCACGCCCGACAACAGCAGGCCGAACTGGTCCACCAAGCTGCCGCGTAGGCCGAGGCCGCGCATCAACGTCACGCCCAGGCGGCTGTCCTGGTTGAACAGGCTGGTCGTCACGTCGTCGGCGGCGCGGGTCAGCAGGTACAGCGCAGAGCCCAGCACCACCGCCCAGACCAGCAGCCGCGCGACGAACAGGCTGAGTGCGACATAGCCCAGCAGCAGGGCGGCCACGGCCATACCGACCAGCAGCCATGCGACCAGCGTCACCACGCCCAGGCTGGCGCTGGTCGACAGGCTGCCCGCATCATCGCGATTGACGCGCTCCGCCCGCAGCCGGCCGAGCAGCACCAGGAATCCGCCGATCAGTAGCAGGTGGAGCAGCGCCTGCACGGCGGCGGTGGCGGTGCTGGCAGCCGTGCTGGCACCGACGGCTCCGTTGAACACGTCCGCCAGGATGCTCGCAAAGGCAAGGCCCGCAAGCAGCCACGACAGCGGCCGGATGCGCGCGGCGGTTTCGTCAGCGATCGGCGCGATGCGCCAGGACGGCTGGTTCCGCATCAGCACCGCGCCGGCCAGCGAGGCGGTGAACGCGCTGAAGCCGGTCGCCATCACGAGCCCGTCGAGCAGGTCGCTCCAGCGTTCAGGCAGCAGGCCCGACCAGCGGAGTCCCTGCACGAACGCGACCGCCGCCAGCAACGGCGCCACCGTGACGACCAGTACCCGCCACAAGGCATAGCCGGACCGCCGGACGCGATGCCCCGGCGCAGTTCCGATCAGGTAGCGTTGCCCCAGCTGGCGCCCGACTATCCGCACGGGGAACATGAAGAAGACCGCGAGCGCCGCCCCGACCAGCGCTTGCCAGGGTAGGCCGCCGCGCGATTGCGCGCGGATCTGGTCGGTCCCCTGCTCCACGAACAGGCGAATGCGCCGGACGTCGCGGGGGACGGATTGCAGCACGGCGCGCCAGAAGGCCGGCGTGACCGGCGAATGGACACGGGCGGACAATTGCTGGTTCAGCTGCTGCGCTTGGCTGCGGTCGAGCTCATCGACCAGCTGTTCCGCCTCTACATCGGCGAGGCGCCCGCGCTTGATCGCGGCATCGATTGCCGCCCGTTCCTGCGCCAGCCTGGCGCGTTGCTGGCGGATCTCCGGCGCCTCAATGGTACCCGCCGCTACTTGTCCCAGCCCCTCTATTCGCGCATCGAGCAGCTCGAGCTGATCCTGCAACTGCGTGGCGGAATCGCGCGCCGCCTGCTGGGCGGCGTCCGCCTTGGCACGCAGGCCCGACCGCTCGTCCGGCTCGACGCGCGTGTCGAGCGCGCGGTCGACGGCGCGCAGGTCTGTTTCGGCCTGGGCGATCTGTTTCGATGCGGCCGCGACGGGCGTGGTCTGGGCGAGCGCCGGCCGAGCGCCGGCCAGCAGCAGCAGGGCAAGGGCAAGCACGAGAACAGGGCGCAGGCAGGCGATCATGGCGTATCGGACCGACTAGCCTGCCCGCGCCGCCACGTCACGCCGTGCGGCAATCTCCCGCCCCGCGCCTAACGCCCTTGGCCAAGAAACGCGACGATCCGCCGGTTGATGCACTCGGGCTGTTCGATGTGCAGCCAGTGGCTCGCCCCTTCGATGAATTCGAGCCGTCCGTCGTCGCACAGGGCCAGCCCCGCCTCCGCGACGTGCCGTTCCAGAAAGCGGTCGTCGCCTGCCCACAGGATCAGCGTCGGCGGGGCCAGCCGTGCCGGCTCGTGGCTGGCGGGCCGCTGTCGCAGGGCGCGGTAATAATTGAGCATCGCGGTCAGCGAACCGGGATGCGCCCAAGCCTCGACATAGCGATCGAGCGCACCCGGCTCGTACGTATCCGCCTTGCCGCTGCCCGTGTCGATATCGGGCGTGACGCGCAGGCGGTTGATCACCGCGTTGGGCGTGCCG
>CAKTFL010000194.1 GCA_934555855.1 uncultured Sphingomonas sp.
TGTTCGGATACCGATCCATGGTGCTCGCGACCCTGTTCATCGTGGTCGTCAGCTTCACGGTCTGGCTGCACCACTTTTTCACCATGGGCGCGGGCGGCGACGTCAACGCGTTCTTCGGCATTTCCACCAGCGTCATCGCAGTGGGGACGGGAGTAAAGGTCTATAATTGGATCTTCACCATGTATGGCGGCCGGATCCGGTTCACGACCCCGATGCTGTGGTCGATCGCATTCGTGCTGGTCTTCGTCGTCGGGGGCATGACGGGCGTCATGCTGGCGGTGCCGCCCGCCGATTTCGTGCTGCACAATTCGCTGTTCCTGGTCGCACATTTCCACAATGTCATCGTCGGCGGCGTCGTGTTCGGCGCCTTTGCAGGGCTGACCTTCTGGTTTCCCAAGGCGTTCGGGTTCAGCCTGGACGAGCGCTGGGGGAAGCGGGCTTTCTGGCTGTCGCTGCTCGGGTTCCTCGGCGTGTTCGTGCCGATGTACGCGGTGGGGCTGGAGGGGATGACCCGGCGGCTTCAGCACGTCGACAATGTCGTGTGGGCGCCGTGGCTGTATGTCATGGTAGCAGGAATCGGCGTGATGATGCTGGGCGTCGCGGCGCAGATCACGCAGCTGGTCGTCTCGATCCGCAACCGCGACGCGCTGCGCGACGAGACCGGCGATCCGTGGGACGGGCGCAGCCTGGAATGGTCCACCGCCTCGCCCCCGCCGGAGTTCAACTTCGCGGTGCTCCCCGACGTGCATGGCGAGGAGCCCTATTGGTCGATCAAGCAGCGCGCGATGGAAAGCCAGTCGCTGGCCGAGGAGCCTGACTATCAGCCGATCCACATGCCGCGCAACAGTCCCACCGGGTTCATCACCGCGTTCTTCGCGACGTTCACCGGCTTTGCGTTGATCTGGCACATCTGGTGGCTGGTCGCGCTGAGCCTGGTCGGCGCCTATGTCACCTTTGTCGTGTTCGCCTGGCGCGACGAGCCCGAGTTCGAGATTTCCGCCGAGGAGGTCGCGCGGATCGACCGGGCCCGCCGCCGGACGCGCCAGCAATGGCTGGACCGCCAGGAACAGCCGGCATGAGCGCCGCGACCACGGTGGCTCATGGTGCTGGCCACACGCATGGCGATCCCTATCACACCGGCCATGGCCATGGCGGCGGTCATGGCGAGGCGACCGGCCGCGGCGAGGGCGGCCCGGCGTCGAAGCGGATCATCACCGGCTACGGCTTCTGGATCTTCCTGCTCAGCGACATCGTCATGTTTTCCGGCTTCTTCGCCGCTTATGCGGTGCTGGCCGGGCAGACGGCCGGCGGCCCGTCCGGCCGCGACCTGTTCGAATTGCCGAGAGTGGCGGTGGAAACCGCGCTGCTGCTCCTGTCCAGCTTCACCTGCGGCCTGGGCAGCGTCGCCAGCGAGCGGCGCTCGATGGTCTGGACTCAGGCGGGGTTGCTCGCGACCGGGCTGCTCGGATTCGCGTTCTTGGTGCTGGAGGTGCAGGAGTTCGCGGCCATGGTGGCGCAAGGGGCAGGGCCGTCGCGCAGCGCCTTCCTGTCCGCCTTCTTCGCGCTGGTCGGCTGCCACGGTCTGCACGTGTCCGTGGGGCTGCTGTGGCTAGGCACGATGATGGCCCAACTGTGGGTAAAGGGCTTTCGGCCCGACATCATGCGCCGGCTGCTCTGCTTCAACCTGTTCTGGCACGCGCTGGACATCATCTGGGTGGCGCTGTTCACGGTGGTGTATCTGATGGGAGCGGACGCATGAGCGGGACGGCAGAGCGGCTGGAAGGCGATCGCGGCGACTCCGCGCCCGGCGAGGAGAACATCAACCTGCACGAGCCCGCGAGCGGCGTACGCGGTTATGCCATCGGGCTGGCGCTTGCGGTCCTGCTGACGGTCGCCTCGTTTCTGCTGCCCACGACGGGACTGCTCTGGGGGCCGTCGGTGCCTGCGGCGCTGGTTGTGCTGGCGATCGCGCAGATGGGCATCCACCTCGTCTTCTTTCTCCACATCACGACCGGGCCGGACAACACCAACAACGTGATCGCGCTGATCTTCGGCGTGCTGATCGTCGCGCTGGTGGTGCTGGGGTCGCTGTGGATCATGACACACCTGAACGACCAGATGATGTCGCCCGGCGACATGTTGCGGATGATGCGCT
Source organism: uncultured Sphingomonas sp. (assembly GCA_934555855.1). Next base: position 2,156 of record CAKTFL010000194.1, read on the forward strand.
GAGCCTCAGCGGGTCAGCGTCACCCGGCGGGCTCCGCGGTCGATGCGGACGGCGATGCCGGGCAGGCGCAGGGTGAAACCATCCGCATCCTGCCATTTCTCCGGTGTCATCGATCCGCCGTCGAGCGCGAGCCATGTCGCCTCGCCACCCAGCAGCGAAGGGTCGCTGAGCGAGGTCGCGGTGCGGCAGGCGGCAAGGTCCGCCACATGGTCGATCAGCGCCTCGTTCCGCGCATTCCAGTCGATCCAGCCCGTCTCATTGTCCTGGGCATAGGCGTTGTTGTTGCCGCCCTGCGTCCGCCCCATCTCGTCGCCAGCGGTGAGCATGATCGTGCCCCTGGACGCGAACAGCGTGGCGAGCAGCGCGCGAACGTCGGCGTCCCGGCGCGCGAGAACGGCCGGATCGTCGCTCGGCCCCTCCATGCCGTTGTTCCAGCTATGGTTCTCCGCCGTGCCGTCGCGATCGTTCTCGCCATTCGCCCGATTGTGGCGCGTGGCATAGGCGACCGTGTCGGCCAGCGTGAACCCGTCATGCGCCGCGACGAAGTTGACGGTGCGCGTCGCGGGCCCCGCGAACAGGTCCGCCGATCCCGCCAGCCGCGTCGCGAGCAGCCCCGCCTCGCCGTCTCCCCGCCAGAAGCGGCGCACATCGTCCCGAAAGCGGTCGTTCCATTCCAGCCAGCCTTCCGGGAAGCTGCCGAGCTGGTATCCGCCCGGACCGACGTCCCACGGCTCCGCGATCATGATCCGATCGGCGAGCAGCGGGTCGGCCGCGATCTCTGCAAAGATCGGCGCGGCGGGATCGAAGCCCGGCCCACGCGCGAGAATGGTGGCGAGGTCGAAGCGGAACCCGTCCACCCCCGCCCGCGCGAAATGGCGCAGGCTGTCGAGGATCAGGGCGCGCACCTCCGGCCGGCTCGCGTCTAGGACGTTGCCGGTGCCGGCATCGTTGATCAGTGTGCCGTCGGGCGCATGGGCGTAATAGAGCGCCTCGTCATACCCGCGCAGCGACAAGGTGGGGCCGCGCCGGTCGCTCTCGCCCGTGTGGTTGAATACCAGGTCGAGGATAACACCGATCCCCGCCTCGCGCAGGGCGGCGATGGTGTCGGTCAGCTCGGCCAGCCCGCCCGGCACCAGCCCGGGATCGAGCGCCATCGGCACGACCGGATTGTACCCCCATCCGTTTCGCAGCCCGAGCGGCGGCAGGTGGCGCTCGTCGATCCAGGCGACGATCGGCATCAGTTCGACCGCCGCTACCCTGATCCGCTTCAGGTGCGCGATGATCGCGGGGTGGGCGAGGGCGGCCAGCGTGCCCCGCTGGGCTGCGGGCACGTCCGGATGCCGCATGGTGAAGCCGCGAACGTTGATCTCGTAGATCAACCCACCCGGACGGAATAGCGGCGGGACCGGCTCGCCGGTCAGCGGCGGCTGAACCACCGCCTTCGGCACCAGTGCGGCTGTATCTTCGGCCGGCACGGTGAGCCGGGGGTCATGGGCGAAGCGGCGGTCGAGGACGGTCGCATGGGGATCAACGAGCAGCTTGGCGGGATCGAGCCCCGATCCCTCGACACGGTAGCCGTAGCGGGTGCGCGGACCGGCGCCGGGGACTTCGGCCGCCCATGTGTCGCCTTTGCGGGTCATGGCAAGGCGCGTCTCGCGCTCGCCCTCGAACAGGCAGACCCACGCCGCCGTCGCCGGGCGGGAGAGAACGGCGAAGCGGGCGCCGGCAGGAGTGAGCGTCACGCCCAATTCATGTGTCTCCGCGAAGGCCGGAGCATAGCCTGGGTCCCCGCCTTCGCGGGGACACAAGGGGGCGTTCACGTGATGACGTCCGGCTCCTGCCGACCTGTATGGCGCACGATGCCGGCGATCTGGTCGGCGGCGGCGGCGATATCCGCCAGCGCCCCGCCCGTGTCACGGTCGAGGTCGCCGTCAGCCGGCTCGTAGCGCTCCAGATAGACACGCAGCGTCGCGCCGCTGGTACCGGTGCCCGACAGGCGGAACACGACGCGGCTGCCGCCCTGGAACAGCACGCGCACACCCTGATTGCGGCTGACGGAGCCATCGGTCGGGTCGTGATAAGCGAAATCGTCCCCCGCCTCGACGGTCAGCCCCGCAAAGTCCTGCCCGGCCAAGCCCCCTAGCCGGCCGCGCAGTTCCTGCATCAGCGCATCCGCGCGGTCGCTCTCGACGCCCTCATAGTCGTGGCGCGCATAATAGTTGCGGCCGAAGCGGGCCCAATGCTCGCGCGCGATCTGGTCCACCGACTTGCGGGTCGCCGCCAGGATGTTGAGCCACAGCAGCACCGCCCACAGCCCGTCCTTCTCGCGGACATGGTCGGATCCGGTGCCGGCGCTTTCCTCGCCGCAGATCGTCGCCGCGCCGGCGTCGAGCAGGTTGCCGAAGAACTTCCACCCGGTCGGGGTTTCATAGGCGGGAATGCCCAGCGCCGCCGCCACGCGGTCGGCCGCCGCGCTGGTCGGCATGGACCGCGCAATGCCCTTCAGCCCTGATGCGTAGCCAGGCGCGAGATGCGCGTTGGCGGCGAGCATGGCGAGGCTGTCCGACGGCGTCACGAACCGGCCACGGCCGATGATGAGGTTGCGGTCGCCGTCGCCGTCCGACGCCGCGCCGAAATCGGGCGCGTCCTCGCCCATCATCCGGTCGTACAGCTCGCGGGCGTGGACCAGGTTGGGGTCGGGATGATGCCCGCCGAAATCCTCCAGCGGGGTGCCGTTCCGCACCGTGCCGGGGGCAAAGCCCAGCCGCCGTTCCAGTATTTCATGCGCATAAGGGCCGGTGATCGCGCTCATCGCGT
>CAKTFL010000195.1 GCA_934555855.1 uncultured Sphingomonas sp.
GGGGTGAGGGCCCCGGACGCCGACAGGGGACCTGGAGGGGGTCGATGCCCGGAGCCGGCGAGCCCGAGGTCCTCCTCGAGGGAGGCACCGCCAACCGCGGGCTCGTGGTGCGGATCGGCGACACCGTCCGACGACCCCAGCGCCCCACGAGCCCGGCGACCCACGCGCTGCTGCGCCACCTGGCCGACGTCGGGTTCACCGGGGCGCCGCGGTTCCTCGGCGTCGACGAGCACGGCCGGGAGGTGCTGAGCTTCCTGCCGGGCGAGGTGTCGAATTATCCGCCGACGGCGGCGGCCGCCTCGCCCACCGCGCTGGTCACCGCGGTGGAAGGTCATTGGGGCGACGGGCGGGCTGACCGTTTCGTCGTCCTCACCGGCGGCGAGCCCATGCTTCAGGTGGATGACGCCCTGGTAGATGCCCTGCACGTCGCCGGATTCAGGATCGCAATTGAAAGCAACGGTACGTTGCCGGCGCACCCCGGCATCGACTGGGTGTGCATCAGCCCCAAGGCAGGCTCCAGCGTCGTGCAGCGCAGTGGCGACGAGCTGAAGCTCGTCTGGCCGCAGGCGGGGATCAACGTAGACGAGCTGGAAGGCTGGGATTTCCGGCACCGGCTGATCCAGCCGCTCGACGATGCCGCTGCGCCGGCGCATCAGGAGGCGGCGATCGCCTTGGTCATGACGCGCCCGAGCTGGCGCCTTTCGCTCCAGACCCACAAGCTGCTCGGGCTCCGTTGAGGGCGTCCGGGCCGCATTTCGCGCCAGCGATCAGATCATTTCAGCATCCGGGTGTTCTTGAAACGCGACAGTCTGAAGCCCATAGCTCGGACGGGCCAAACCGGCCCGTCCTGCCGGACTTACTTCATCTGCTCGCGCAAGTCCGGTTCTGGGCGGCACCATGGATGCCGGGACCAGCCCGGCATAGCGGGTGAGCTTCAGCCTCCAGCGTACGGAATTTCAAGCCCGGTCGCGCTTCAGCGGGCGGCGATGCCCTGTCCCGCGGGCGGCCAGGTCTGGGCGCCGCACTTCTTGCTCTGCCAGCGGGACTTCTTGTCCCAGCAGATCGCGTCCAGGCGCGGCACCGGCACGGGATAGGGATCGCGGCCGATGTAGCGGGGAAACTTCTGCTCGCCCCACGGCCGGGCGATCGAATTACGCAGCTCGCGCATCCGAAGCTCTGCCAGATCCCCGAACTCACCGCGCGGCGTGAACACGGCGTCACGTCCGATCGACGCTGCCGTCTGACAGAAATTGAGCTGGCTGTAGACCGCGCTGACACTGGCATAGGTTCGCGTGCCGAACTGGTCGAGCGCTGCCTGACCTGCCTTGGCGGTCTTGGCCGTGCGCGCGAAGTACTTGGTCAGGGTGTCGAACGACGTCTTTAGCTCGGCACCGTGATCCTTCAGCATCGCATTGTAGTTGTCGACGGTGACCAGCGTCGGCTCGAACTGGCATTGAAGCGCGGCGACGTTGAGCGCCGCGCGCAGCGTCCAGACCAGGCCCGCACGCTCCTCCGCGGATGTGGCGCCCGGCAGCGGCTGGACGATGCCGAGCTCCGCGCCCTTTACCGGCTTGTCGCTCAGGTCGCGCGATTGCAGAAAAAATTGTGCCGACACCGGGGCCGCCACCATCAACCCGACGGCCAGCGCTGCCGCGCCACCCAAGATCCTGCCACGCATCACAAACCTCCCCGACCCCCGGCCCGACCTTCGGTACGTCGCGGGAATCTACGGCTTTTTCACGGCGGACCCAAGTAAATTCTAACCACACGGCGATAGCGGAATCCCGCCCTGTCGAAATGCTGCGCGGCAGGCGGGCACAAGAAAGGGGGCCGCCCGGCATCCCGGTCGGCCCCCGTCCCAAAACCGCAACAGCGGCAGCCCAGAGGGCTGATTACATCGCGTTGGTCATCGCGGTGTCGTTGGACATCATGGTGTCGTTGGCCATCATGGTGTCGTTCGACATCATGCCCGAGTTCATCGAGCTGTCGACGGCGGTCATGTTGTCCGACATCGTGTCCATGCCCTCGGTCGCGTTCAGGTCGGTGACCGTGGTGTTGTCGGTGGTCGTCTCGGTCTTCGGGCCGCAAGCCGCGACCGCAAGCGCCGCGCCGGCGATCATCGAACCGGTCAGGACCTTGGAGATGAGTGCACGCATTGGAAGCTCCCTAGTATAGAGGATTTGGACGGCTGGCTGCCCTATAATACCCAAATCGCGCTGGACATTACCACAGAACGCCGCACCCTCAAGCCTCGTTTTGCACGGCGCAAGAAAGGCTTTTGACGAACTCCGGTGCTGTAACTGCCAGCATCCGGTCGAACGCGGCTGCCGACGGTTCGATCCCCAGGGCTGCGAGGCTGGTTACCGGAAAGTCAGGAAGGCCGCACGGCACGATGCCGCCGAAGTGGGTCAGGTCCGGGTCGATATTGACGGCAAAGCCGTGCAACGTGACCCACCGGCGCACTCTGACCCCGATCGCGCCGACCTTTGCCTCCGGCCCGCCCTGGCGCGTCCAGATGCCGACCCGGCCTTCCGCGCGAAACGCATTCACGCCCATCCGCCCGAGCGCGGCGATCACCCACCCCTCCAGCGCGTGGACGAAGCAGCGCACGTCCCGGCCCCGTCGATTGAGGTCCAGGACGAGATAGCCGACCCGTTGCCCGGGCCCGTGATAGGTGTACCGGCCGCCGCGCCCGCTCGGAAACACGGGAAAGCGGGGGTCGATCAGCTCGGCGGGATCGGCGCTCGTCCCGGCGGTATAGAGCGGCGGATGTTCGAGCAGCCAGATCAGCTCGGGCGCCTGGCCGGCCTGTACAGCCGCGGCGCGCGCCTCCATCGCCGCCACCGCCTCGCGATAGTCGGTCAGCCCGGGAGTGACCCGCCATTCGATCCCGGCCAGGTCGGCGACAGCCTGTTCAGTCATGGCCCGGCGTGTGAAGCGGACGGGCACGGCTTGCAAGAGCGCCGCGCGTCGTTATCGCTGGTGCGAACGGGTCGGGCAGAAGCGGGTAGGGCAGGGAGGCGCGCCATGGCGACGATGAGCAACAATTGGGACAGCACGACGGAGGTGCTGCGCGGACGGGCCGGGATGCTGACCCGCATCGCCCTGCTGACCCTCGTGCTGCCGCCGGTGGTCCGTGACGGCTGGATCGTGTTCGCCGGCTCCGTTTCTCCTGCTGCGGTGACGGTGGGCAGCGTGCTCGCCATCATCGCGCTGCTGGTTGCCATCTGGGGCCAGTTGGCGATCGCCGCGGTCGCGCTGGACCCCGCCACAAGCCAGGGTGATGCCACCCGCATCGCGAGCCGCCGCTTTGTTTCGGCGCTGGGCGTCTATGCGGTCGCTTGCCTGGTGATCGTCGCGCTTATGGTCCCGATCGGGGTCGCGCTGGCCGGGAGCAACATCGACCTGGCGGCGATGAGCGCCGGCCAGCCGCCGAGCATTTCGGCGGGGACGGCCGGATTCCTGTTGCTCTATGGCGGCATTGGCGGGATCGCCGCCCTGTTCGTCGCGGCAAGGCTGTTCGTCCTTAATCCGGTTATCGTGGCCGAGCGGCAGGGGCTGCGCGCCTTTGCCCGCAGCTGGGCGGTGACCAGGGGCCTCACCTGGCGCATCATCGGCGTCATGCTGCTGTTCGGCATCGTCTGGATCGTTGCGACCGCGGCAGCCCGGTCGGTCCTCGGCATCGTACTTCGTCTGGCGCTGGGGGCCGGTGCGAACGCGTCGGTGCAGTTCTTCACGGCGGCAATCGCCGCGGCGCTGGCGGCCGCCTACATGGTCGTGGTCAGCGTGTTCGCGACCCGGCTCTACGTCACGCAATCGGAACAAAGGGCGGCCGATCTCTTCTCATGACATTATCTCCTTTTCGCGTCCTGCGCGCGGCTCGCGGGCTCTGGATGCGGGACCGTGCGATCCTGCTGCCGCTGACGGCCCTGTTCCTCTTCGTCCCGCAATGGGCGATCCTGTTGCTGGTGCCGGAGGCGCCGGCGCTGACCGACGCCTCTGCTTCCGAGCAGGCGCTGGCGGCGTGGAGCGGGGCCATTTCCACCTGGTTCGCGTCGAATGCACCGACCTATCTGGTCGCGGGCCTGTTGTCGCAGTTCGGAACCATGGCCGTGGCGACCTTGTACCTTGGATCGGGAGCGGGGCGCGCCGGGACGGCGCTGACACGGGCCGCGACGCTGTTCGGCCGATACCTACTGGCCGTCATGTTTGTCTGGCTCCCGCTGGTCCTGGTCGCGTCGCTGTTGCTGTCCTCAGGCGGGCTGGGGATGGTCGCGGCGATCGGGCCGCTCGGTTATCTGGTAGCACTGGCGCTGCTGATGCTGGTCGGGCCGGCAATCGCGGCGGGTGAGGGCGGGGCGGTGCGCGCCGTGTCGCGCGCCTGGACGATCGCGCGCGGTCATCGCCTGCAGCTGGTGGCGCTGACTGCCGTGCTGGTGATCACCGCTCAGATCGTGACGACAGTGCTGCTGGCGGTGGTTCATTCGCTCAGGGTCGGCGGGATGGAGAACCCGCTGGTCGTGGCGCTGCTCGATGCCGGCGCGGCAGGGGCGAGCTGGGCGATGTCGGTGGCCTTGGCTCTGTCGGGCGTGATCGTCTACCGCGCGCTAGCCAGATAGGGGATCTGCGGCGCCGCATCAGCCGGCAGCAGCGCAAGCGATCGCGGATCACGGAAGGTCTCCACCGTCCGCGCGATCGCCGCAAATCCTTGTGCGCGATAGAAGTTCAGCGCGGACGGATGGTCCAGGGTGCAGGTATGGACCCATACCCGCGCGACGCCGGGCCGCCAGGCACGCGCCAGTGCCTCCGCCATCAGCCAGCGCCCCAGGCCCTGGCCGGCCAGCTCGGGCACGAGCGCGAAATAGCTGATCTCCGCCTCGCCGGCCTTGCGGAAATCGAGTTCCAGCATGCCGACCTCGATCCCGGCAGGATCAACGGCTGCAAACACCTGAAC
>CAKTFL010000196.1 GCA_934555855.1 uncultured Sphingomonas sp.
GCGCAGAAGATGGAGGCGGTGGGGCAGCTCACCGGCGGTCTGGCGCACGATTTCAACAATCTGCTGACCGGCATGATGGGCAATCTCGAGCTGCTGCAACTGCGGCTCGCAAACGGGCGGATCGACGATCTGGACCGCTTCGTGCTCGCCGCGCAGGGGGCCGGCCGGCGTGCGGCCTCGCTGACGCAGCGGCTGCTCGCCTTTTCCCGGCGGCAGACGCTCGACCCCCGGCCTGCCGACGTGAACCGGCTGATCGCCGGGATGGAGGATCTCCTTCGCCGCACGATCGGACCGGCGAACGTGCTGGAAGTCGTCGGTGCCGGCGGACTGTGGACGGCGAATATCGATGCCAGCCAGCTGGAGAACGCGCTGCTGAACCTGTGCATCAACGCGCGGGACGCCATGCCCGATGGCGGGCGGATCACCATCGAGACCGCGAACAGGTGGCTGGACGAACGCACCGCCCGCGCCCGCGATCTGGCGCCAGGGCAATATCTGTCGATCTGCGTCACCGACACGGGCACCGGCATGGACGAGCTCACGGCCCAGCGCGCGTTCGAGCCATTCTTCACCACCAAGCCGCTGGGACAGGGCACCGGCCTTGGCCTGTCGATGATCTACGGCTTTGCCCGCCAGTCCGGCGGCCAGGTCCGGATCTACTCCGAGCCGGGCATGGGCACCACCATGTGCATCTACCTGCCCCGGCATGAGGGCGGCGCGCCCGAGAACGCCGCCGACGACGGCGCGCATCCCGCGATCGGCCGGGGTGCGGGCACCGTCCTGGTGGTCGACGACGAAGCGACGATCCGCCAGCTGATCGACGAGATCCTTGATGATGCCGGGTACACCGTGTTCAATGCGGCGGATGGCGCGGCAGGGCTCAAGGTCCTGCAGTCCGGCGCAAGGATCGAATTGCTGATCACCGATGTCGGGTTGCCCGGCGGCATGAACGGGCGGCAGGTGGCGGATGCCGCGCGGCATCTGCGTCCCGGGCTGAAGGTGCTGTTCATCACCGGCTATGCCGAGAACGCCGCGGTCGGCAATGGGCACCTCGAGCCCGGCATGGAGCTGCTGACCAAGCCCTTCTCGCTCGAGGCGCTGACCGCCAAGGTCGGCGAGATGATGAAGAAGGGTTGATCCGCCCTTATCGCAGTTGGTCGCGGCATTGATTGCTGCTAACCGCCGGACATCGCCAGCAGCCGGGGGGCAGCGGCGGTCCTGATCGTCAACTCCCTGCGTCTGAGCGGTGACTTCAATCGTGTCCATCAATGACCAGCTGCCCGGTCGCTTGTCCGACGGCGACGAAGCCGATCGTCTTGCCGCCCTGCACCGGCACAACATCCTGGACACGCCCGCCGATCGCAAGTTCGACCGGATCGTCGCGCTGGTGCAAAACATCTGCCGCGTGCCGATCGCGCTGGTCAGCCTGGTCGACGTGGATCGTCAATGGTTCAAGGCCAAGGAGGGCGTCTCCGTCGACCAGACCAGGCTCGATACCTCCGTATGCGCGCTCGCGATCCGCCAGCGGGAGCTGTTCCAGATCGACGATCTGGCTGCCGACCCCCGCACGGCGGCCATGTCGCTGGTCACGGCCGAGCCGCACCTGCGCTTCTATGCCGGCACGCCGCTGGTGACGCGCGATGGCCAGGCGCTCGGCAGCCTGTGCGCGATCGACACCGTGCCACGCGCAGGCGGGCTGGACGATGGCCAGCGGGAGGCATTGACGCTCCTGGCCGAGCAGGTCGTCGAGCTCATCGAGAACCAAGAGGCGATCGACAGCCGCACCCAGGCGCTGGCGCTCGACCAGGCCGAGTTGCGCGTCCGCCAAGGAGAGGCGCGGTACCACGCGATCGTCGACTCGGCGATCGACAACGCGATCATCGCCATGGATGCGGACGGCTGCGTGACCAGCTGGAGCAAGGGCGCGGAACGTATCTTCGGCTGGACGGAGGCCGAGATGCTCGGCCACAGTGCAGCAAGGTTCTTCACGCCGGAAGATCGCGCGGCCGGGGTGCCCGCGCGCGAACTCGCGACCGCCAGGGTGGAAGGCCGGGCGGCCGACGAACGCTGGCACCTGCGCAAGGATGGCAGCCGCTTCTACGCGCATGGTGCGATGACGCCGTTGCAGGGCGCGCAGGAGCCGGGCTTCGTGAAGGCGGTGCGCGACATCACCGCCGAGCACGAGACCAGGCAGGCGCTCGGCCAGGCGCATCGCCATGCGCAGGTCATCACGGCCGCCGCGCGGCTCGGCACCTTCAACTACGACGTGCAGCAGGGCGTGCTCACCTGGGATGATGGCTGCCGCGCCTTGTTCGGCCTCCCGCCCGGCGCCGCGGTGTCCTATCGGGAAGCCTTCATCAAGGGCGTCCATCCCGCCGATCGGGAACAGGCCGATCGCGCCGTGGAGGCTGCCCTGGACCCCGCCGGCGATGGCGTGTTCGAAACCGAATACCGGACGGTCGGCATAGAGGATGGCAAGCTGCGCCACATTTCGGCGCGCGGGCAGGCCTATTTCGCCGATGGCCGGCCCGAGCGGCTGCTGGGGACCGTGCAGGACGTGACGGAGGCGCGCGTCGCCGAGGCGCAGCTGACCGAGACCGCGCAACGGCTGCGGCTCGCCAATCGCGCGACCAATGACGCGATCTGGGACTGGGATCTGGTCCGCGATCACATCACCTGGAACGAGGCGCTGGAGCAGGCGCACGGGCACCGGCTGGCGGATGTCGAGCCAACAGGTGCCTGGTGGATCCGGCACATTCACCCTGACGACCGCGCGCGCATCGATGCCAGCATCCATGCCGTGATCGATCATGGCGGCACGGACTGGACCGACGATTACCGGTTCCTCCGCGCCGATGGCAGCTACGCGGATATCCGCGACCGCGGCTCTGTGATCCGGAACGAGGATGGCAGCCCTTTGCGCATGATCGGCGCCATGCTCGACCAGACGGAGAGGATGCACGTCGAGCGGCAGCTGCGCGACCAGGCGGACGACCTCGCCATTCAGGTCGCCGCCCGAGCGGCCGAGGTCGCGCGGCTGTGGACCGCATCACCCGATCTGCTGGTCGCCATGGATGCGAACGGCACCTATCGCCGCCTGAATCCCGCCTGGAAGACGATGCTCGGCTACGAGGAGGCCGAGCTTGTCGGCCGTGATGCCGTCTTCCTGGCGCACCCGGATGATCGCGATCAGAGCGTCCGCGCCCTAGGGATCGCACAGGTCGGCGATCTGCCGGCTTACATTGTCAGGATCCGTCACAAGGATGGCTCCCATCGCTGGATATCCTGGGTCGCTGCGCCGAGCGAGGGCGAGATCTTTGCCATCGGTCGCGACGTGACCGCCGCGCGCGAGGCTGAGGATGCGCTGCGCCAGACGGAGGACGCGCTGCGACAGTCGCAGAAGGTGGAGGCGATCGGCCAGCTGACCGGCGGCGTCGCCCACGACTTCAACAATCTGCTGACGGTGATCCGCGGCTCGATCGACCTGTTGCGGCGGCCGGACCTCAGCGCGGAGAAGCGGGCGCGATACTTCGACGCGATCGCCGACACGGCGGAACGCGCGACCAAGCTGACCGGCCAGTTGCTCGCCTTTGCGCGGCGGCAGACGCTCCAGCCGCAGGTGTTCGACGCCGCCGCCAACGTCTCCTCGCTGGCAGGAATGCTGGACACCCTGACCGGGTCGCGCATCGAGGTCCGCTACGATCTTGCCACGGAGCCGGCGCTGATCATGGCCGATCCGAGCCAGTTCGACACCGCGATCGTGAACATGGCGGTGAACGCGCGCGACGCGATGAATGGCGAGGGGTCGCTGTCCATCCGGGTCGAGCGGACCGACCGCATTCCGCCCTTGCGGAGCCACGCCGCCGTGGAGGGCGCCCACATCGCCATTGCCGTGACGGATACCGGCAGCGGCATCCCTGCCGATCAGATCGACCGCATCTTCGAACCCTTCTTCACCACCAAGGGGGTCGGGCATGGCACCGGCCTCGGGCTCAGCCAGGTCTTCGGCTTCGCCAAGCAGTCCGGCGGCGACGTGCAGGTGCAAAGCCAGGTCGGCCACGGAACCACCTTCGTCCTGTACCTGCCGGTGGCGACCGTCACGCAGCAGCCCACGGGGGACGAGCGGCCGGCGTTTGTCCCACTGGCCACCAACGCCTGCGTGCTCGTCGTGGAGGACAACAAGGAGGTTGGCGAATTCGCCACGCAGGCGCTGGCCGAACTTGGATACGGATCGCACTGGGTGGGCGATGCCGATGCCGCGCTTGCGGAACTTCGGCGATCCCCGAACGGCTACGATGCGGTGTTCACCGACGTGGTCATGCCGGGCCGGTCGGGCATCGAGCTCGCCGAGGATGTTGCGCGCCTTTTCCCCGGCATCCCGGTCGTGCTCACCAGCGGATACAGCCACGTGCTGGCGCAAGAGGGGACCAGGGGGTTCGAGCTGCTGCGCAAGCCCTATTCGATCAGTGAGCTGGCGGACGCGCTGGGCCGAGCGTCGAAAAGCTGACAGCGAGCAGGGCGGTCGGGCGGGCGGCTTGCCCGGGTGAAAGTCGGTTGCGCCTCGAACCCGGAGGACAACCCGCGACTGCCCCGTTCGGTCAGTCCGCCTGCAAGACGACCTGCCCCGCCTTCATCACGAAATCCACATCCTCCAGCTGGCGTACATCGGCCAGCGGATCGCCGTCGACCGCGATGATGTCGGCCGCCATGCCCGGTGCGATCCGGCCGAGGCTGTCGGCACGACCGAGCACCTCCGCCGCATCGCTGGTCGCCGCGCGGATCGCGGCGGCGGGGGTCATTCCGGCCGCCACCATCAATGCGAACTCCTCGGCATTGCGGCCATGGCTGCTGACGCCGGTATCGGTGCCGAAGGCGATCTTCACGCCCGCCTGGATCGCGCGGGCATGGCTGTCCGCCGCGGCGGCCACGGCCGCGCGCGCCTTGGGC
>CAKTFL010000197.1 GCA_934555855.1 uncultured Sphingomonas sp.
CCCGAGGCTCGGCCGGTCGCCAAGAAACCGGCGCGAACGCGTGCGCGCAGAATTGCCGCTGCGTCCCCTTCCGCCGCCGCCGCGGTTCCGGTGGCCTCCGAACCAAAGGACGAGATCATGGAAGAGCAGATCAAGACCGCCACCGACCGGACCCAGGCGATGTTCGCCGCTGCCGGCGAGCAGGCCAAGGGCGCAGCGGACCGCAGCGCCCATGTGTTCGAGCAGCTCGGCGACTTCAACAAGGGCAATGTCGAGGCGCTGGTCGAATCGAGCCGCATCGCGGCGCGCGGGCTGGAGCAGATGGGCCAGGAAGCGGCCGCGTACGGCAAGCGGTCGTACGAGAGCGGCGTTGCCGCCGTGCGCACCCTGACCAGCGTCAGGACTCCGGCCGAGTTCCTGAAGGTTCAGGGCGACCTGCTCCGCCATTCGTTTGACGCGCTGGTGTCCGAAAGCGCCCGCAATGCCGAAGCGACGCTGAAGCTCGCCGGCGAGGTGGTGCAGCCGCTCCAGAACCGCTGGGCGGTTGCCGCCGAGAAGATCCGCACCGTCGCCTGAGCGATCGGATCGGACTAAAAAAGGGCGGCTGCCATGCGGCGGCCGCCCTTTTTCGTGCGTCCCGGCCTTGTCCTGACCGGCCGGGATACCCTATTTTACGAGCATCATGCAGCTGCGACCTTTTTCGATGGCGGAGCGCCGCGACGATGGCGGCGACGACGCGACCGGTGACGACAACGGCACCGGAGCGGGCCTTGCGACCAAGACCCGGACGCGTACCAGGCAGCCGACGCCGTATCGCGTCCTGATGCTCAACGACGATTACACGCCGATGGAATTCGTCGTGTTGTGCCTTCAGCGCTTCTTCCGGATGAACATGGAGGAAGCGACACGGGTCATGCTTCACGTCCACCAGAAAGGCGTGGGCGTTTGCGGCGTCTTTTCGTACGAGGTTGCGGAAACCAAGGTCGGCCAGGTGATCGACTTTGCCCGGCAGAACCAGCACCCGCTGCAATGCACCCTCGAGAAGGCGTAACGGCGAGCGCTGCCGATCGGCCGTGACGGTGCCGACCTTTCAGCGCGACGCAGGTAACCAGTTCAGATCGATGGTGGGCGACCGATCCACATAATTGGCGAGGTGCGCCAGCACCGCTTCGTTGAGCAGGGTCACTCGCCCGCCTTCCCGCGCGATGAACTGTTCCTCCTCCAGCTGCCGCAGCATCCGGTTGACATGAACGGAGGTCAGCCCCGTCGCGTCGCCGATCTCTTCCTGCGTCAGGCCCAGCATGAAGCTGTTGGTTATCGCGGGATTGGCCTGGCGTAGCCGGTCACGGATCTCGATCAGCAGCGCTGCGACCCGGCCCCTGGCCGAGGTGCGGCCCATGGCGGCCAGCCGGTCGGTCATCACCTGCCGTTCCATCTGGTTGACGGCCATGGTCGCGGCGAACAGGCGGGGGTGATCAACCGCGAGCGTCGACAAAGCCGATCGGTCGAACGGGCACACCTCCGCGTCGGTCAGTGCCGCCAGCGTCTCGGGCGAGTGGCGATACACAAGCGCCGTCCAGCCCAGCATGTCACCGGGAAAGTGGAAGCGCAGGATCTGTCGACTGCCATTGTCCAGCAGCACGAAGCTCATCAGCATCCCGCGCCGCAGCACGAACAGTTCCGAGCCACGATCGTTGGCGCGCAGCAGTACGGCACCGCGCCGCAACAGGCGCGGCCGTTCCTCCAGCCGCGTGATCGCCGCACGCTCGGTCGGCGTCAGCTCGACGAAGCGGTCAAGACGGTCGGCGAAACAACTGTCGGACAATTCTAGGCTTTTTCCTGGCACACTCGGCGCAAAGCAAAGCCGGGAGTTTGCCGCATTAAAATCGATCAATGCAGGCATGCCGTCCCTTACGAGCGCTTGCGCCCGCGCCGCGGGGCGATACACGGCATGGTCATGGATCGCATCATCATTCGCGGCGGCAATCGGCTCAGCGGCCGGCTGCCCATTTCCGGGGCCAAGAACGCGGCGTTGACGCTGATGCCCTGCGCCCTGCTCACCGACGAACCCCTGACCTTGCGGAACCTGCCACGGCTGGCGGACGTGGACGGATTCGGCCACCTGCTCAACCAGCTCGGCGCGTCGACCAAGATCGAAGGGTCGCGGCCAGAGGATTTTGGCCGGGTGATGACGATGCGGGCGGGGCAGCTCACCTCGACCGAGGCTCCCTATGACATCGTGCGGAAGATGCGGGCGTCGATCCTGGTGCTGGGGCCGATCCTGGCGCGGGCGGGCGAGGCGCGGGTGTCGCTGCCCGGCGGCTGCGCGATCGGCAACCGGCCCATCGACCTGCACCTGAAGGCGTTGGAGGCGCTGGGTGCGGAGCTGGAGATGAGCGCGGGCTATGTCACCGCGCGCGCGCCCAAGGTGAACGGGGTCGGGCGCCTGTCGGGCGGCAGCTATCGCTTCCCGGTCGTGTCGGTCGGCGCGACGGAGAATGCGGTCATGGCGGCCGTGACAGCACGCGGGACCAGCGTGTTCGACAATGCCGCGCGGGAGCCCGAGATCGTCGACCTGTGCCGCTGCCTGGTGGCGATGGGGGCGCGCATCGACGGCATCGGCACCGAGCGGCTGGAGATCCAGGGCGTCGACCGGCTCCACGGCGCGACCTATGCGGTGATGCCGGACCGGATCGAGGCAGGCTCCTACGCCTGCGCGGCCGCGATCACGGGCGGTGAGCTGACCCTGACCAATGTCGCCCCGGCGGACATGGGGGCGACGATCGACGCACTGCGCGAGGCCGGGGTGACCGTGGAGGCAAAGGACAACGAGCTGCGCGTCGCCGCCGACGGCCCGCTGCGCCCCCTCACCTTGTCGACCGCGCCCTATCCGGGCTTCGCCACCGACATGCAGGCGCAGTTCATGGCCATGCTCTGCCGCGCCGAAGGCACCAGCGTCCTGACCGAGACGATCTTCGAAAACCGCTACATGCACGTTCCCGAACTCGCCCGGATGGGGGCGGACATCACGGTCAGCGGCCGCACGGCGGAGGTGCGGGGCGTCGCCAGGCTGGCGGGCGCGCAGGTGATGGCTACGGACCTGCGCGCGTCCATGAGCCTGATCCTGGCCGGGCTGGCGGCCGAGGGCGAGACCAGCGTCGCGCGCGTCTATCACCTCGACCGCGGCTATGAGAGGCTGGAAGAGAAGCTGTCCGCGGTCGGCGCCGATATCGAGCGCGTCAGCGACGGCTGACACGTCGCTCAGGCGATCCGCTCGGGCAGTTCGGCCGCGTCCTCCTCGATCGCGGCGGAGGGGGCAACGGCTTCCCAGGGGAAGACGAACCAGTCCTTTGTGACGGTCCGGTCGATGGTGCGAGCGCGATACTCGACGCGCTCGGCCGAGACCTGGTTGTCGATCAGCGTGGCAAAGCGAACGCTGTCGGCGGGCGCGCCCGCCGCCGCCAGCGCGGTCCGCAGCAGGCCGATGGTGCGGCCCGAATCGTTGATGTCGTCGATGAACAGCAGCCGCTCGCCATCGCGCGTCCGATCCGCGAGGCGGACCAGCACGTCGTCGGTGAACTCCTTGACGTTGCTCGACAAGTCGCAGCTCAGCATCGGCAGGCCGGCAGCGTGGCTGAGAAAGACGGCGGGGACCAGCCCGCCACGCCCGATGCCGATCAGGAAGCTCGGCTGCCATCCCACATCCGCCGCCAGCGCCGCCACCAGCGTCCGCACATCAGCGACGAACTGCTCCTGCGAAACCGGCGTGAACACGGGCATCAGACCGCCCCCGCCACATAGGCATCAAGCGTCGCGAGATGCGCCGCCACCGCGTCATCGGGCAGGAAGCTGCCGAGAAAGCTGTTGCGCGCCAGCAGCGCCAGGTCGTCCCGGTCCAATCCCCGTGCCGCTGCTGCCGCACGATAATTGTCCGCGACATAGCCACCGAAATAGGCGGGGTCGTCGGAGTTGATCGTCGCGCGCAGCCCCTGCCGCAGCATCGCGTCGATCGGGTGGTTCGCCATGTCGTCGACCACGCACAGTTTCAGGTTGGACAAGGGGCACACGGTCAGCGTCATGCCCGTGCGCGCGAGCCGGGCGGTCAGCACCGGGTCTTCCAGCGAGCGATTGCCATGGTCGAGCCGGTCGACGCCGAGCAGGTCCAGCGCCTGGTGGACATAGTCGGGCGGCCCCTCCTCGCCGGCATGGGCGACGAGGCGCAGCCCCTGCGCGCGCGCCTCGGCGAAGACGCGGGCGAACTTGGCGGGCGGGTGACCCAGCTCAGACGAGTCGAGCCCGACCGCGCTGATCCGGTCAAGCCATGGCCCCGCCTGCTCCAGGGTGCGAAAGGCATCCTCCTCGTCGAGATGGCGCAGGAAGCACAGGATCAGGCGCGAGGTCAGGCCATGCCGCTGCTCCGCCTCCGCCATTGCCGACAGCAGCCCGCCGATGACGGTGTCGAACGCCACGCCGCGCCCCGTATGGGTCTGGGGATCGAACATGATCTCGGCATGGACCACGCCGTCTTGGGCGGCGCGGTCGAAATAAGCGGCCGCAAGGTCGTGAAAGTCCCGCTCGTGCAGCAGGACGTTCGCGCCCTGATAATATATGTCGAGAAAATCCTGAAGCCGGGTGAAGCTATACGCGGCGCGCACCGCCTCGACGCTGTCGAACGGGATGGCGATGCCGTTCCGCCGGGCGAGGGCGAACATCAGCTCGGGCTCCAGACTGCCCTCTATATGAAGGTGAAGCTCGGCCTTGGGCAGGCCGGCGATAAAGGAATCGAGATCGCGCATGGCGCCGATAATCGCGACCTTGCGGCACCCGGGCAAGCCGCGCGAGAGGTGAAGTGGAGAAAGTGGAGAGTTGAAACGCGTTTTCTCCACTTCACCCCAAAGGCGGGACGGAACGGGCGGGCGAAGGGCGGCGGCGGCCATCCCAGGTG
>CAKTFL010000198.1 GCA_934555855.1 uncultured Sphingomonas sp.
GTCTTGTACACGTCGACGCGGCCGAACAGCTCCGACGGAAACACGTCGTAATTGAAGTCGCGCGCCGACGAGCCGACGTTGAGCGAAGAGGTGGTGCGGACCGGCGCCATGTTGACGGTCGTTGTCGTGAACTCGGAACCGAGCCCGCGGATGCTGATTCGCTGGCCCTCATTGGACGCACCGTCGCGGCTCAGGATGACGCCCGGAATACGCTGAAGAGAGTCGGCGACGTTTGCCTCCGGGAACTTGCCGATATCCTCCGCGACGATCGAGTCGCGAACGCCGATCGCCTCACGCTTCAGCTCCAGACCCTCGGCCAGACTGCGGCGGAATCCGGTAACGACGATATCCTCGGCCGGGCTGTCGCCCGCGGCCGCCTGTGCATCCTGCGAAGGAACCGGCGTGGGCGCGGTCGGCGTGTCGGAAGCGGGCGGGGCGGCGGGCGCCGATTGCGGGTCGGCCGGCTGTTCGCTCGGCGGCACGTTGCCACCGGGTGCCGTCGAAAGGTTGGTCTGCGCCGCGACCGGCGCCGCGCACAACATGACGGCCAGCGTGCTCGCCGACGTGGCGCCAATCAGGAACGACTTCCCCACCATAACCCCTCCTATGTCCTTCCTCGCGTTTCAGCGAAGTTGGAGAGGTTATCATACAACTTTGCGGATGCGTCAACTGCCTGTCATGATGGCGACCCGGCGCCCCGGTGCATGATCTCGCTGAGTTCGGTGTGACGACTCAGGCTTTCCTGCATGTGGTGGCGGGCGGCATCGCGCGCGCCGGACGAGTTCATCCGGACGATGGCGTCGACGATCGCCTCATGCTCGCCCCGGACCTTTTCGACATAGGCGCGCTGCGCCTCGGCGGGTTGGCCACGCAGATAAAGGTTGCGGGGCGGCACAAGTCGCACGCCCAGGAAATCGATCAGCCTGACAAAGGCATCGTTCTGCGACGCGCGCGCGATCGCCATGTGAAATCGGGTGTCGGCCGCGGCGGACGCGACCGCGTCGTCGGCCGCCACGGCCATCTCGTGCAGCGCCGCGCGCATGGCCGCGATGTCGGACAGGGTGCGTCGGGCCGCGGCAAACGCCGCCATCTCCGCCTCCACCGCCAGCCGCACCTCCAGCAGCCGGACGACGTCGGACAGTTCCGTCATCTCCTGGCGCGTGATCTGAAACGCCTGGTATCGAGCGTCGTCGGACACGAACACGCCCGATCCCTGGCGCGCCACGGCCATCCCCTGCGCCTCCAGACGCGCAACCGCCTCGCGCACCACCGTGCGGCTGACCTTCTCGTCCTCGGCGATTTCCTTTTGTGTGGGCAGGCGGGTGCCCGGCGGCATGTCGCCCGCCCGGATCCTCGCCTCCAGCTTCAGGAACAGTGCATCCGCCAGCGACACGCTTTTTACCATCACCTCTCTCTAACAGCCCGGATTTTTGCGTCGATGGTACGCTATCCGGCTTGGCACGAAAAATATGACGACTAATGTTGTCGTACAACAACAGAAATCTGGAGGGCGGCCGATGACCTGGGGAGGATGGAGCAGCGATCTTCGCGTCGGCGGGGGAGGGGCAGCCTGCCTGATGGCCGCATTGCTATCCGCCGCGGCTTCCGCGCAACAGGCGGCTCCGGCGCCCGCGCTGGCTATGCCGCCGATCACCGGCGCGCTTCCGGCGCCGGCCGATCGCGAGCCGCGCGCCGTGGCGGTGCTCGCCGAATACCGCTTCGACGACCTGCTGTGGGAAAACGATCGGACCGCGCATCGCATCTATGGCCACGCGCTCGAAGCGGCCGAGCCGCCGTCCGGCTCGGGCATCGATTCCTGGGGCAAGAATGTGCGCTGGCCCTTTGCAGACCGTCAGCTGCGTACCGGCGACCAGCACGCCTATCATGGCGAGGGACTGGATTTCTACAATGTCGGCAGCACCCGCGGCGCGGGCGGGCTCGGCATCTGGCACGACAACAAGTTGTGGACCTCGCGCAATTTCGTGCGTCATCGCATCCTGGCGTCGGGCGGGCGGAGCGCGGACTTCGTGGTCGACTATGCGCCCTGGCCGGTGGATGTCGGCCGCAAGGTGTGGGAGACGCGCCGTTTCACCCTGCCGCTCGGCACCAACTTCACCCGGCTCGTCTCGACCATCTCCTCCGACCGCGCCGGCGAGCTGCTGGTCGGCATCGGCATCGGCAAGCGTACCACGGGGCAGGGCGCGGGCGAGCTGACCGTCGACCGCGCCAGGGGGCTGTTATCCTGGTGGGGGCCGCAGGACGGCGAGCATGGGCGGATGGCGATCGCGATCCGGGTCGATCCGGCGATAATCGCGGAAATCCGCGCCGATGCTGACAACCAGCTCGTCCTGCTGCGGGTCACGCCGGGCAAGCCCTTCGTCTATTACTCGGGCTCGGCCTGGGACAAGGGCGTCGGCGTGGGGCGGGAGGGCGGCTTCCGCACCCGCGAGCAATGGGACGCTTATGCCGTAGGTGAACGGCTCGACTTCACCGTGCCGGGAGATGCCAAGTGACGCACATGTTCGATCGCCGCGCCATGCTCGCGGGAATGGCGGGAGGGGCCAGCCTCGCCGTCGCTGCCTCCGCCGACGCTGCGGCGCAGGCGCAACCGGGCGTGTCGGGGGCCGATGCGCCTGCTGTCCCGCTGCCGGACAGTGCGGCGGACCGGGCCTTCTCGCTCGATCTGCTCCGCCGCATGGCCGAACCCGTGCTGGGCCTGATGGCGCGCGGCCGGCTGCGGCGCGAATGGAAGCCGGAGCTGTCGCCGACCTGGGACGGGCGCGATCCCGGCGTCGCCTATCTCGAGGCGTTCGGGCGGCTGATCGACGGCATCGCGCCGTGGCTGGCGCTGCCGGACGATTCTTCGCCGGAGGGACGGCTGCGCGCCCGCCTGCGCGACCAGGCGCTGCAAAGCTACGAACATTCGGTCGATCCCAGCAGCCCCGACTATCTGACCTGGCGCAGCCATGGCCAGGCGCTGGTGGATTCCGCTTATTTCACCAGCGCGCTGCTGCGCGCGCCCCATGCCTTGTGGGACCCGCTCAGCGCCGCCACGAAACGCCGCATCGTGGAGGAGATCAAGGGCCTTCGCCGCATCGATCCGCCCTATCAGAACTGGATCCTGTTCGCGTCGATGAACGAGGTCTTCCTGTTCTCGATCGGTGAGGCATGGGACCCGATGCGCGTCGACCTGTCGATCCGCAAGCTCCTCGAATGGTATGTCGGAGACGGCTGGTATGGCGACGGCGAGCGGTTCCATTTCGACTATTACAACAGCTACGTCATCCACCCGATGCTGGTGCAGATCCTGGCGACGCTCGCCGCCGGCAAGCCGGCCTTCAACAGCTTGAACCCTGCCGAGGAGCTGGAGCGCGCGGTGAAGCGCGAGCAGCGTTATGCCGAGCATCTGGAGCGGCTGATCGGGCCGGACGGCGCTTATGCCGCCATGGGCCGGTCGCTGACCTATCGCACCGCGGTCCACCAGCCGCTCGGCCATCTCGCCTGGCGCGGGCAGTTGCCCGACACCTTGCCGCCGGGTCAGGTGCGCGCGGCGACCATGGCCTCGCAGCGTCGGGTGTTCGCCGATCCGAGCAACTTTAACGCCGAGGGTTTCCTGACGATCGGCTTTGCGCGGCATCAGCCGACGCTGGGCGACATTTATTCGAACGCCGGCAGCATGTACATCGCATCGGAAAGTCTGATCGCGCTGGGGTTGCCGGCGACCGACGCCTATTGGACGTCGCCGCCGCTGCCATGGACGATGCGGCGTGCCTTTGCGGGCCAGGATTTCCGCAAGGACTATTACGTTTCCTATTGAGGCGCGCCGGTAGCGGCGCCGGCATCGCGGCCGGCGCCGGACCGCTTCACGCCTTCAGATGTGCGGAGATGTACTTGTTCATCTCGAACATCGTCACCTTGTCCTTGCCGAACACCTTCTTCAGATTGTCGTCGGCCAGGATTTCGCGCTTGTTTTCCGGATTCTGCAGGTTGTTGGACTTGATATAATCCCAAACCTTGCTGATCACCTCGCTGCGGGGCAGCTTGTCCTTGCCCACCACTTCGCCGAGCTCCGGCGAGGGCTGGACGGGCGCATGGATGCCGGTGCCGGCCTTGGTCTGCTTATCGGCCGCCTTCTTGGCGCCCGCTTCCTGCTTGGCAGTAGCCATCGGATTCCTTCCTGTTTGGTTCGTCGCCCCTTGCGGGAACGGACTCACGCCTTGTGGAGCGCGTCCGCCTTGTGCGCCGCCTTTCCGCCGTTGTCACTCTTCACGATGAACTGCGGATCGTCTTTCGAGGCGCGGACGGTGTGATTCTTGATCTTGGTGTCGCTGGTCTGCTTCTTCTCGACGGTGCCGTGAGCGGTTCCGCCGTGCGAGTTCCAGCTCACCTTGTCACCTACCTTGACGTCGGCCATGACCTCTCTCCTGCGTTGACCGGGGGAAATCGCGCGGGCAGGTCGCTTTGTTGCATCGATCCGTTCAGGCGAGGGCGAAACGAGATGACGAAAAGGCAGATGGTACGTGGCTGACGCATCCCCCGAAGACGGCGACCTCATCACGCCCACGGATACCGCGCCCGTTCCCGACGACGTGGCGGAGGCGATCCGCACCCTGATCCGCTGGGCGGGCGACGACCCCACGCGCGAAGGGCTTGTGGACACGCCCCGCCGCGTGGCGAAAGCCTGGCGCGAATATTGCGCCGGCTATGACGAGGATCCCGCCCGCCACCTGTCGCGCATCTTCGAGGAGGTGGGCGGCTATGACGAGATCGTGCTGCTGAAGGACATCCCCTTCCAGTCGCATTGCGAGCACCACATGGCGCCGATCATCGGCCGCGCCCACATCGCTTATCTGCCGCGCAACCATGTCGTCGGCATCTCGAAGCTCGCCCGCGTGCTGCACGGCTTCGCCCGTC
>CAKTFL010000199.1 GCA_934555855.1 uncultured Sphingomonas sp.
CGGATCGTCGTCCGGATTACCGGTTCCCCTGACCCAGGAAAACGACAAGGTGCCCTTTGCTCCGGCCATCTGCTTGGCGGTCGGCAGGAAGCCGGGATCCGATTTGATGCCGAAGAATGTCAGAGTGGTCAGGTCTGACCGGCTGCCGCTGAGCGCGAACCGGCCTTCAGCCGGGTTGTAAGACGCATAGGTTACGTCATCGGTGGCATAACTCTCGTCGCCGATGTCGAAGCCGAAGTTGACGCGGTGATCATAGGGCGGCTCGCCGTTATATTCGACGCGATCATAGCTGATCCAGCCGTTGAACTGTTGCCCGACCGTGAAGTCGCCGAATGCGGATGACAGCTCGCCGCTGAACGACAGGTCGACCACCTCGGCCTGGGCAGGGGTTGCAAGAAGAAGTGCGGTAGCGAACAGCATCTTCATCGACTTCACTCCCCAAGTCACCCTGCCGCTGCACCCCGCGTCGGGCTCAGCTTAGCGGCGGGTGCCGTTGCTCCGGACGGTCAGGCGAAGGTCAGCTTCGGTGCGCGCAGCCGGTAGCGGGTCATGCCGATCGCAAGGGCGACACCCAGCAGCATGGTCGCCCAGGTCGCGGGCTCGGGCACGGGCGGGACGGTGGCGATGCCCTCTCCCTCGCTGAAGATCGGCTCGCTATCCTCGCCGGTGCCCCTGACCGTGGCGAAACTAAGCGTGCCTTGCGCGCCGCGCAGCTGCGTAGCGGTCGGCAGGTAACCGGATGCGGCATTCAGCCCCGAAAAGATCAGCGTCGTCCTGTCGGACCGATCGCCGCTGAGACTGAAGACGCCGGTTTCATGGTCGAACGAGGCATAGGTGACCGAGGAGGCCGTGGAATAGTTCAGGTCGCCGATGCTGAAGCTGAAGCTTATGTCGTGCGGGTACAGGCCGGTGTCGTCATAAAACTGCCGGTCATGGGAGATCGTGCCCGCAAATTTCTGCCCGACGAAGAAGTCGCCAAATGCCCTGGAAAGCGATCCGCTGAACGGCAGCTCGACCAGCTCCGCCTGGGCTGGCGTGGCGAGAAGAAGCGCGGCGGCGGCGAACAGGACCTTCATCGATGTCACTCCCCAGAACCATGTCGTGCCCAGAACAATGCCCTGCATAGCGTGGTTCGTGACGGGTGCGGCGGCCGGGCTTTACCTAGCCAAGAGTCGGTGCCGGCCGGCTCGCCGAGGTGAGGGGCGGGTCAGCGGGCGCGCGCGCGTTCCTCCGCCAGCTGGTCATGGGCGACCCGTTGCAGGGCGACGGCCTGGTCGGGGGACAGGCCGAGCTCGTCGGCGGCGCGCTCCTTCCTTCCCAGCGAGCGGGGATCGACACCGGTGACGCGGCCGAACACGACCAGTGCTTCAAGATAATAGCCGCCGGTGCTGGCATGATATTGATCGTGGCTCCACAGGTCGATCTGCCCGAACGGCTTGCCGTCATACGGATCGGGATCGGCGACGCCGGCGGCAAAGGCGCGGTTCCACGCCTGACCCACAGGCAGCACGCCGGCGATGCCGGGGATCGCTGCACGGGCCCGGTCCGCGGCCGCGCGCAGGTCGTCAGCCATGCGCGTGACGGGCTGGCCATACCAGTGACCCGCTGGCCGATAGGTCTGGTCCGCGCGGGTCCAGGTCGCCATCAGCTCGATCCGTACCGCCGGATTGCGGGCGCGCATGAGCGCCGAAAGCCGGCCCACGTCGCGCAGATAGCTGGCCGGATCGCCCGGCCGGTCGGGATCGAGCGTGCTGTATTCCTGAAGCACGACGACATCCCACGCCCGGTCGATCAATCGCCGGCGTTGGTCGTAATGAAAGCCGAGCGTCTTGCCGCCCTGTGTTTCCAGGCTGACGATGTAGCTCAGCCCCGCCTCTCGCGTGAACTGGTGGAACAGGGCAGGGACACCGCCGATGCCGTCGTCGTTCAGGTCGGCGACGCTGTCCGCGTGCCAGTTTCGCACCGGCGAACTGGCACCCTGGGTGAAGCTGTTGCCGACGAACAGGATCGTGCGCGGGGCAGTGGCCGCCTGCGCCGGGTACGTCCCGGCGATCGTCGCCAGTGTCGCGCAGGCCAGATAGCGGAAACGAGAAATCATGCCGTGCCCCTCGTGCACCGTGACCGAAACGGGGCTGGTAGCGGCGAATGCGCGGCCATGGCGAGAGAAGTCAGGCGAAATCGCCGAGCTTGCTCGCCTGCTTCTCCGCATCCAGTTCGGCCTGCGTCGTGGCGGCCGCCGCGTCGGAGTCGGGATCGATCGCGGCCTGGGGATCGCTGGTGACGGAGCCGCTCGGCAGCCGCTCGCCCAACGCCGCCTCCTTGTCGGGGGTATAGGCCTGGCCCGAATAGCTGTCGGCGTCGTCGGTCACGCTGCCCTGCTGCCGGTGCGGATCGATCCAGTCCTGCTCCTCGCCGCCGGGCCTGTTGTCGTTCGCCATCGCGCTTTCCTGTGTTCGAGCTGCCGGGTGAACGCGCGGCGGCCTGATCCGTGCCGGCCATTGTAAGGAACAGATGTTGCGCGAGGCAGGGGTGCCGCGCCATTCTGCGTCCGCAAGCCTGCAGGTGATGCAGCCGCCCGCCGACCGGCGGGTGCGCCGCCTGAGCCGGCCGGCGGAACGCGGGGGGCGTTCCGCCGGTTCGTGCTCCCCGTGACCACTCGATCCATTCGCCGAAGGGGCAGCGCTCAGTCGCGCGGCCTCCAGCTGTCCCCCCTTCTGGCCGGCGCGGGCCTGATCGCGGTCGCGGTGGCGGTCGCTCTGCTCGTCGGGTTGATGCTGGATCACTGGCCCTTTGCGGTCGACCGCGCGATCATCCAGGGCCTGCGGCGCTGGGGTGGGCCGGGCTGGCTGCGCGGGGCGGCGGTGGACCTGACCGCGCTGGGCAGCACGACGGTGCTGACGCTGGTCGTGATCGCGGCGGCGGGGCTGCTGCTCGTCCAGCGTCTGTGGCTGACCGCGCTCGCCACGGCCGCTGCCTGCTGGAGCGGGGGCTGGGCGGTCAGGCTGATCAAGGCGGAGGTGGCGCGGCCCCGGCCGGACCTGGTGCCGCACTGGGTGGACGTGGCGAATGCCAGTTTCCCGAGTGGCCATGCGGCGGGCAGCGCGACGGTTTACCTGACGATCGCCGCGCTCGCGAGCCAGGTCGTGCGCGACGGCGCGGCGCGGCGCTATATCGTGGTCGCGGCGATCCTGCTGGTCGGCGCGATCGGCACCAGCCGCGTCTATCTGGGGGTGCACTGGCCGTCGGACGTGCTGGCGGGCTGGAGCTTCGGCACGCTGTGGGCGCTCGGCTGGTGGCGCGCGACGGCGGCGGCGCGAAGCTCGATCGGCGGCGAGCGCTAGGCGCCGGTCAGAAGGGCAGCACACGCGACTTGTGGGAGAAGCGCATGTAGCCGACATTGACCCCGGCCCGCCAGCCGACCCCCAGCCGTACCGGGATCAGCACGACATTGCCGCGCCGCAGATAGGTCGCGGCGAACCCGCCGACGAGGTACAGCCGGCCCTCCGCCGCCGGGAAGCGGTGAAACAGCTCCTCCGTGTCGTAGAGATTATAGACCAGGACGAACACCTTGTTGGCATCGCCCCCGATGTCGAACCCGAGCGACGGTCCGGTCCAGTAGACGGGCTGCTGCCCCTCCACCTTGTGAGTCATGACGCCCGAGCCGTAGCGGACACCCACGACGAGCGCGCCCGACGCCTCGCGCCCCGCGATATAGGCGTTGGGCCGGCCCTGCTCGCCCAGGATCTTTTCCAGGATGCCGGCCAGGCCCTGTGCGCCCTTGCCGAACACGCCCTCGGCCGCGGCGAGCAGGTCGTCGCGCTGATAGGTGTCGGCCGCCTGGGTCGTGGCATCGGCGCGGGTCTGCGCGGCGGGGCCGGGTGCTGGACCCGCGGGGGAGGAGGCAGGGGGCGCATCGGCCGGAACAGGCTCGTCGGCCGGCACGGGTTCGGCCGGGACAGGCTCGGAACGATCGGGTCGCGCGGCGGGACGGTCCTGCGGCGAACCGAGGTCGCTGTCGATCGCCTGGTTGGGATCGACGGTCCGCACCTGAGCATCCGCAACGCCCGCCAGCAGGGTGGCCGCCATCGCGATGCTGCTCCAGAAAGCGCGCCTGTCCATCGTAATTCCCTTTGCGTTCGCGTTCATGTGCCTGCGCTCAGGTAGCGCGGGCGCGGGTTGCGGTGCAATGAACGAGCGGGAAAGCGGGACGAAATTGCGATCGCGCGTTTGGCGAAGACCCGGTTGATCCCGCGCCGACGCCTCGTTATAGCCGCCGCTTGCCGCTTAACGGAGACGTGGGTGAGTGGCTGAAACCAACGCTTTGCTAAAGCGTCGTACGGGAAACCGTACCGAGGGTTCGAATCCCTCCGTCTCCGCCAGCAACCCTGTCACGGGTCGCATAGCCAGGCGATCTGGCGATCGTTTCGCGGATTATCGCAAGATTGTTGATCGGTCGTGGCGGATCGGCGCCCATTGCGGGGCCGCAGCAGCCATCATCCGACCTCCGATCGCTCTCGCCGTTTGATGATCCGAACGATGTCTGAGTACGAAGCCGCGCGGCCGATGCGCTGACATCATCGTCGCGAACGCGGCTGAGTGTATCGCGATTCCGTCGGATCAAGCAGGCAGCGAGGGGGGGCAGTTGTTCTGACACGGCCAGCCGACTTCACCCGCGGGCAGAGCAAAATGACGTTAGCTCAAGCCTACCTCCGTTCGATACGGCATGTCGACTTCGTTCGATGCCGCCTTAGCACGAACGGTTCAGGGTAAGTCAGACGCGATTGGTTTAGCTTGGACGGATCAAGCTCTACAGGGCGATGCTGGCGGCCGGCGAGGCAGATAGACGCTCGATGTCCTGCCGGGGCGGGGCGCCGAACAGGCGGCGATATTCGCGGCTGA
>CAKTFL010000200.1 GCA_934555855.1 uncultured Sphingomonas sp.
GGCATGGTCAGCGCGATGGCTCCTTCCGTCACCCGCAGCGGTTGGCTCAGGCGAAGGCCGGCGCTGTCGCGGCCGAACAGCCGGTCCTTGCCGAAATCGAGCGCCCAGCTGTTCGAGCGCAGCCGTCCGGCGCCGGACAGGCCGCCCCGCGCCTCCGTCCAGCCCTGGCGCAGCGCCGCGCCCAGTGACCATCCCCCTGCGAGGGACCAGCGCGCCCTGGCATCGGTGAACCAGCTCGTCGCCGACAGCCCGCCCAGTGATGCGTCGAACTGCGCGCCCAGCACCGTGCCATGCTCGTTCAGCCGGGTCATCCCGAGCGAGGCCCACAGGCCGCCGAAGCGCCGATCCGCGCTCAGGCTGGCGCGGTCATAGCCGGCGCGGCGCCAGCCGGCCAGGCCGGGCAGCAGCGGGTCGCGCCGGGTGAGGACGTCGCCGCTTTCGGCCATGGCGGTGATGCCGACGCCGCCCAGCACCTGCCGCAGGGCGCCGGCACTGCGGGGGCTGTTGTCGAAACCGATCGCATCGTCGCGGGCGACGAGAAAGGCGGGCTGCACTGTACCGGCAAGCTGAGCGGTGAGCGTGTCCGTCCCTCCGCGCATGGCGAAGCCGAAGGTCGCTCGGCTGCCCAGCCGCTGGGTGACGGTGCCGGCGATCACCGCCGCGCCGCGCGCGTCGGCTTCGGACGGGGCGGTACGGATCACGCCCAGCCGGCCGCCGGGACGCGGAGCCAGCGTCATCGATGCGCTGGTGCCGCCCGCGCTCAGCGACACCGCGCGGGTGCTGCCGGTGAGCGCGCGCGACAGCATCGGCGCCGGCCGATGCTGCGCGATCGTGCGGGCAAGGTCGATCGCGAACGCCCGGTCATAGCTGTCGAGGATGACCGCTCCCAGCGGCCCCGATCGCGCGTCGCCCATCGGTGCCGACAGGGCGGCATTGCCGGTCAGCGACACGGCGCTCGCCGATCCGGCGACGGTGGCGGTGCCGACCGGCTGGAACGCGCGGGTCAGGTCCAGCACGCCGCGGCCATAGACGCCGTCGACCCCCGCCGCGCCCGCGTCGCGCGCGGTGCGGTAGAGCAGGTCCACGATCTGCGCCCCGGTCAGGTTCGGGAATGCCTGGGCGAGCAACGCCACCGCGCCGGAGATCTGCGGCGCGGAAAAGGAGGTGCCGGACCACAGATAGGTGGTGCCCTCGCCGTCGGGCGCCAGCACCCGCTCCCCCACGGCGGTGAGGTAATGCGCGGCGCTGTCGCCCGCACGGTTGCTGAAGGACGATATCGCGTCGGTCGCGCCCACCGACCCCGCGACGATCACCAGGTTGCGCGCGGCCGGGTCGTTGGCGACAGCGACGGAGTTGGCCGGCTGGGCCGCACCGTCATTGCCGGCGGACATGACGATGACGATGCCGGCGGCGGTGGCGCGGCCGACCGCCGCGATCAGCGCGGGCGGCGCGAAGTCCTTGCCGCCCAGCGAGATGTTGATGACCCTCGCACCCGCTGTCCGCGCCAGGTCGACTCCCTTGGCGATGTCGGCGTCGTTGAACGAGCAGCCGCTCTCGCCGCCGCCGCCAGGCGTGGAGCCGCAGCTGCCCGGCGTGTCGCTGCGCGCGACGACCAGCGTGGAGTCGAACGCGACGCCATGAGCGCCGGCGCCGTTGCGCCGTCCGGCGATGGCGAAGGCGACCGCGGTGCCGTGTCCGCCCGCGTCATCGATCGATGGGTTGCCCGCGACGCTGGCCGAGGCCGGAGAGATACGACCGCTGAACTCCGGGCTGGTGGGGTCGATGCCCGAATCGATCACCCCGACGGTCACGCCGGCACCGGTCGCACCCAGCTGATAGGAGGCGAGCGCGTTCATCGACACCGCGCCCACGCTCGCGCGATATTCGGCTGTGTCGTAGCTGGTCGTCGGGTCGGGCCGGGTGGCCGGCGTCGGCGTCGGCGCTGGGACGGTGATCGGGTCGGGTATGGTGCTGGTCGGCGGTGGTGCGGGCGCCGGGGCGGGCGTCGGCGTGCTGTTGACCCCGCCGCCGCCACAGCCCGCCAGCGTCAGGACCGACGCCAGCGCGATCAAGCATCGCCCGGCCATCATTGCCCTCGCCCCATCGCGCCGCCCCCTGCCGCTCATGGCACCGGGGTAAGCCGGCCGGGGTTTCCCGCTGTTTAACGTCATGTTCGCTCGCCCGCCTCGGCTTGCCCCCTGCCGCCACCCTGCGTACAGGCTCCGGCCGATGCTTGGGCGCCTGGATCATATCCGCAACTGGATCTTCGATCTCGACAATACCCTATATCCGGCCAGTACCAATCTGTTTGCCCGCATCGACAAGCGCATGACGCGGTTCATCGCCGATCTGCTGGAATTGGACGAGGTGGCCGCCCATCGGCTGCAGAAAAGCTATTTTCTCGGCCATGGCACGACGCTGGCCGGGCTGATGGCGGACCATCAGGTCGATCCCCACCGCTTCCTTTCCTATGTCCACGATATCGAGATGGACGTGCTGGAACAGGACGCGCCGCTGGCGGCCGCCATCGCGCGGCTGCCCGGGCGCAAGCTCGTCTTCACCAATGGCGACAAGCCCTATGCGCTGAAGGTGCTCGACCGCCTGGGCCTGGGCGCGAGTTTCGAGGCGGTGCACGACCTGCACGCCATGAACCTGGTGCCCAAGCCTGCGACCAGCGCCTATCGCGGCCTGTGCGACGCCTTCGGGCTCGATCCCGCCGAAAGCCTGTTCGTCGAGGACATGGCCCGCAACCTCCGCCCCGCCAAGGCGATCGGCATGACCACCGTCTGGGTCGACAACGGGTCCGAGCAGGAACCCGACATGGACCGCAGCTTCATCGATTTCACCACGCCGGACCTGTCCGCGTGGCTGCACCACATTCTGGAGGCCTGAATGACCGACCTGTCCGCCACCATCGACGCCGCGTGGGAAGATCGCGCGAGCCTGGGCTTCGACACCACGGGCGAGGTTCGGGATTCCGTGGACCGCGCGCTCGCGCTGCTCGACCGCGGCGAGGCCCGGGTGGCCGAGCCGGACGGCGAGGGCGGCTGGCGGGTCAATCAGTGGCTGAAAAAGGCGGTGCTGCTCAGCTTCCGCCTCAACGACAATGCCCTCATCGATAACGCTCCGGGCGCGGGCCACTGGTTCGACAAGGTACCATCGAAATTTTCGGGCTGGTCGGAGGCGGAGTTCCGCGCCGCCGGTTTCCGCGCGGTGCCGGGCTCGATCGTCCGTCGTGGTGCGTTCGTCGGCAAGGGCGCGATCCTGATGCCCAGCTTCGTCAACATCGGCGCGCATGTCGGCGAGGGGACGATGGTGGACACCTGGGCCACGGTCGGCAGCTGTGCCCAGATCGGCCGCAACGTCCACCTGTCCGGCGGCGCGGGGATCGGCGGCGTGCTGGAGCCGCTTCAGGCCGATCCGGTCATCATCGGCGATGGCGCGTTCATCGGCGCTCGGTCGGAGGTGGCGGAGGGCGTGCGCGTCGGCGAGGGCGCGGTGCTGTCGATGGGCGTGTATCTCGGCGCCTCGACCAAGATCATCGACCGCGAGACGGGCGAAGTGTTCCGGGGCGAGGTGCCGCCCTATGCCGTGGTCGTGCCCGGCACCACCGCCGGTGAGAACGGCCGGCCCGGTCTTTATTGCGCGGTGATCGTCAAGCGCGTCGACGAGCGCACCCGCGCCAAGACCAGCATCAACGACCTGCTGCGCGACTGATCACTGCCGCGACGAGAGCGATCCGGTCGACATCGGCATAGGCTGGCTGCTCCAGCTCCTCGCCGAACACGTCCGGGTCGATCTCGCGATAGGAGAGGGCAAGGCCGAGCGCGTCCGCGCGGTCGCACAGCGCCTCGAATAGCGGATCGCGCCCGTCGATGATCGCGCTGCCCGTGTAGAGCAGCACTCGTCCGCCGGGCGCGAGCCGCTCGGCCGCCGCTCCGGCCAGGTCGAGCGAGAGCTGGCCGCCATGCATCCCGCCCCCGTCGCGATAGGTGCGCCCGGCATCGTCGATAATATAGGGCGGGTTGATCGTCACGAGGTCGAATGCGCCGGGCACGTCTCCCAGCCCCGATCCCTCGACCATCTCCACAGACACCCCGGCCGCCCTGGCGTTGATCGCGGCGAGGCGGAGCGCGGCGGGATTGATGTCGGTCATCGTCACCGTGCAGCGCTCGCATCGGTGCGCTGCCACGATCGCGCCGACGCCGGCGCCGCCGCCGATATCCAGCACTCGCGCGCCGTCCGGCAGCGGGTTCGCGTCCAGCTCGGCCGCGATCAGGTCGGCGAAGCGGTAGCTGTCGGGACCGAAGAACACCGCATCCTCGGCCAGCGTCGGATAGGCCGAATGAAGGTAGAGATCGGCGTGAAGCGACGACACCCGAAAGCGGCTGCGCCGTTGCCGGCCGTCCTCGACGAGGGCGCCGGCTTCGTCCAGCAATCGCAGCAGCTCCGGATCGAGTACATCAGCCGCGAAGGGCATACTCCAACCGAGCACGTCATCGACATTGCGCGCCGCCTGCCGGCCGGGGCGGGCGACGACGCGGGCATGGCTGGCGGGCGTGGGCGTCACGAAGCAGTAGCCGCGCTCGGCTGACAGGCGCAGCAGGGCGTACGCAGCTTCATCGTTGATGCTGATGGTCACCACAGACCGCTGCCCGATGCGCGGCAGCAATGCAACGACTGGTCAAGCTGCTGCCAGCGCGTTATACATGTTTAACAGCTTGAGATTGAGGGAGCGAGGATGACGACGGCCAGCAAGGTGCTCGATCGGGTTCTGGTGCTCGAAATGGTGCGCGTGACGGAGGCCGCTGCGGTTGCTGCCTCCACGCTCGTCGGGCGCGGCGACGAAAAGGCGGCCGATGCCGCCGCCGTTGAGGCGATGCGCGAGGCGCTGAAC
>CAKTFL010000201.1 GCA_934555855.1 uncultured Sphingomonas sp.
GTGGTGCGATTGTCGCTGCTGGTCGGCGGCACGGCCTGTCTCGCCATGCTGCCGGTTGCTTTTGCGCTCGCCTGGCTGCTGGCGCGCGGGCGGTTTCCCGGCAAGCTGGTGCTGGACGGGCTGGTCCACCTGCCACTCGTTGTGCCGCCCGTGGTAACCGGCTGGGTACTGCTGATCCTGTTCGCGCCGTCGGGGCCGCTCGGCGCCTGGCTGGAGCGCTGGTTCGGCGTGTCGGTGCTGTTCCGCTGGACGGGCGCGGCAATCGCGGCCGCGATCATGGCGCTGCCGTTGATGGTGCGGGCGATGCGCCTGTCGGTCGAGGCGGTCGATCGGCGACTGGAGCAGGCGGCCGGGACGCTCGGCGCAGGCCGCTGGCGCGTGTTCCGGACGGTGACGCTGCCGCTTAGCCTGCCCGGCGTGGTGGCCGGCACCGTGTTGGGCTTTGCGCGCTCCATCGGGGAGTTCGGGGCGACGATCACCTTCGTCTCCAACGTCCCAGGCGAAACCGAAACCCTGCCCCTCGCCATCTATGCCGCGCTCCAGCGGCCGGGCGCGGAGGCGACGGTGTGGCGGCTGGCAGCGGTATCGGTGGCGTTGAGCCTTGTCGCACTGGTCGCCTCCGAATGGCTGGCGCGACGCTGGGGGCGGGGGCTGCATGTCCTTTGACGTCGAGGTTGCGATACGACGGGGAAACGCGGAGGTCGAGGCGTCCTTCCGAACCGGACCAGGCGTCACGGTGCTGGTCGGACCGTCCGGCTCGGGCAAGTCGAGCGTGCTCAACATGGTCGCGGGCCTCCTGACCCCCGTGCAAGGGCATGTGCGCGTCGCCGGTGTCCCGCTGTTCGACGCGGCGGCGGGCGTGAATGTCAGGCCGGAGCATCGGCGGGCCGGCTATGTCTTCCAAGAGCCGCGGCTATTCCCGCACAAGCGGGTGCGCGCCAATCTGCTGTACGGCGCGTCGGACGATGCCGGGCTGGCGGCGACGGCGGCGATGCTGGACATCGCGCATCTGCTGGACCGCTGGCCGGCGACCCTGTCGGGAGGCGAGGCGCGGCGGGTGGCGATCGGCCGCGCGCTGCTGTCCCGCCCCGCCTTTCTGCTGCTCGACGAGCCCTTGTCCTCACTCGACAGGGCACGTCGCGAGGAGGCGATGCAGGCTATCGAGCGGGTGCGTGACGGGGCGGGCCTGCCGATCTTGATGGTCACGCACGATCCGGCGGAGGCGGAGCGGCTGGCGACGACGATCGTCAGCATGTGAGACACACGGGAGGGGACGCAACCTGGACTTGCGTCGGTACGTTCCTGTTTCCCCAAGCCTATTTCGAGGACCTGCCCATGCCCGCGACCGATCCCGTCTGGTTCATCACAGGTTGCTCGACCGGATTCGGTCGTGAGCTTGCCCGGCTTGTACTGGAGCGCGGCTGGCGCGCGGTGGTGACGGCGCGCGACAAGGGGCGGCTTGCGGCGCTGGTGGCCGACCATGCCGATCGCGCGTTGCCGCTCGACCTGGACGTGACACAGCCCGCGCAGATCGCCGCCGCAACCAATGCCGCGCGCGAACGGTTCGGCCGCATTGACGTCCTCGTCAACAATGCCGGCTATGGCTACCAAAGCACGATCGAGGAGGGCGAGGAGGCGGAGATCCGGGCTCAGTTCGACGCCAACGTCTTCGGCCTGTTCGCGATGACACGGTCGGTGCTGCCGCTGATGCGGGAGCAGGGTGGCGGGCATGTGGTCAACATCACTTCCGTCGCCGGCCTGGTCGGCTTCCCTGGCTCGGGCTATTACGCCGCCTCCAAACATGCCGTGGAGGGCTTTTCCGACGCGCTGGCCGCGGAGGGCGCGTCGGCCGGAATCAGGGTGACCTGTGTGGAGCCCGGGCCGTTCCGCACCGACTGGGCCGGACGCTCTCTGCGTCAGACACCGACGCGGATCGACGCCTATCGCGACACGGCCGGCACCCGGCTGGAGCAGACCAAGGGCTATAGCGGCAACCAGCCCGGCGATCCCGTCCGTGCGGCCGAAGCGATGATCGCCATTACCCAGGAGAACCAGCCGCCCCGACACCTCGTTCTTGGCGCCTTCGGCTATGACGCGGTCACCGACCGGCTGCGCGCGCGCCTGAGCGAAATCGAGGGCGGGCGCGAGCGCAGCCTCGCGGCCGACTTCTCCGAGGGTGAGCGTTAAACCGCGTCGGCGATGAACCGGGCGACCAGATCGGGCCGGGTCACCGGCAGCATATGGCCGCCCTCCACCAGCTCGATCCGGGCATCGGGTATCTGTCCAGCCGTTCGGATGCCGTGAACGGCCGGATCGAGTACCTGGTCGTCGCGGCCGAACAGGAGGGCGGTCGGCAACCGCAATCTGGGATAGCACGCCGCCAGTGAGTGCATCTCACCCTCGATGCCGTTCAGATCACCAATCGCCGCCGCGAGCGTGACGGCACGCCGTGACAATGCTTCACCGCCGCGCGTGGCAAAATCCGGCGCGACCGGCTCGGGCGCGAAAGCTCTGCCCAGCGACCGCTTCCGGAGCAGCTGGCCCAACGGCGTGCCGACAGTATGCGCCAAAGCGAGCCGTGCCGGATAGGGCAGCCGTGACAGCGCCGCGAGGATGCGCGGTACGCCCGACGGCACCTGCGATAGCGGAGCGATCAGCGCCAAGCCGCCGACCAGATCCGGCCGCGCGCTCGCGACGGCCAGCGATACGGCACCACCCAGAGAATGGCCCACCAGTAGCGGCCGGTCGAGGTGCAACGCCTCGATCAACGCCGCGATCAGCTTCGCTTGTGCCGCGATGCCGGCCCACCGGGCCGTCAGTGCCGGCGAGTATCCCGCACCGGGTCGGTCGACCACGATGACCCGATTCGTCCCGGCCAGCTCATCCGCCACGCCGTAGTTGAAGTTCCGCAGCTGCCCTGCAAGCCCGTGGATCATCAGGATCGGAGAGCCCTGGCCACGGTCCACGACATGCAGCCGGGTGCCGGCGACATCGACCATGTCGCCGTCCCGCTGCACCTTGCGCTTCGCGTCGCGCGCGACCCGCGCTGAGTAGAGCGCCAGGCCGGCCAGCGCCGCGCCGATGCCGATTGCCGCCTGATGCCGCAGGCTGGCGCCTGAACGGCCGCTCACCGTTTCGGCTGCATCACGCGGCGGCGTAGATCGCGTCCAGCGCCGCGGCCGTGCAAACCAGTTCCTCGGCCTCGCTCCCGAACCGCTCGCCCGCCGCGAGACGGCGCGCCCAGTCCCCTGCGGCCCGGCCACCCCATGCGTCGGGCGGAGCGATCAGGCGCGTTCGCGTCGTTCCGTGGTAGCGATCGGCTTCGAAATCATAGAAGGAGCCGCCCACATTCCGCATCGCCGCCGCGCCGTTCGTCCCGTAGAAGCTGGCCTCGATCGCCGCTTCCTGCCCCGCCTGGAGCCGCCACGAACAGGCGAGACGCACGATCGTGCCACCGGCCAGGCGCAGGGTGGCGACGGCATAATCCTCGACGCGACTGTCGCCGGCGCGCATTGGCTCCCCGCCGGTCGACAGGGCTGCATGGACCTGCTCCACTTCCGGAAAGCCGAGCGTCCACAGCGCGAGGTCGACCAGGTGGACGCCCAGATCCATCACGCAACCGCCCCCCGACTGGGCGCGGTCATAGAACCACGGCTTGTCGGGGCCATAGGCGTTGTGGAACACCAGATCGACCGCGTGGACACGCCCCAGCTCGCCGCCGCGTACCAGCGGCGCGATCGCGTCCATCGTCGCCGTGAAGCGATAGGACAGGTCGACCGTCAGCAGCCGGTCGGCCCGCCTTGCTGCCTCCACAACCGCGCGCGCCTCGTCGGCGGAGCGGCCGAGCGGCTTCTGGCAGAACACCGCCGCGCCCGCCTCCAGCGCCCGGATCGACTGTTCGGCGTGAAGTGCGCTCGGCGTGGCGATGACGATCCCGTCCAGCCCCATCGCCAACAGCTCGTCGTAGCTGCTCACGCGTGCCGCTCCCGGCGCTGCCGTGAGGGCGGCGTCCGCCATCTCGTCGCCCGGTTCAACGATCGCAGCCGCCTCGACCAGGCCGGTCGCGAGCATCGCCTCCATGCGGTGGCGGCCGATCCAGCCGACGCCAAGAAAACCGACCCTAGGTTTCACGATTCCATTCCCTTGCCGTAATCCCGGCTCACGCCGGGATGACGATCAATATTCGATCAGCGCCTTGACGAAGCCCTCGGGCTTGTCACGGGTGGCGGCCAGCGCCTCGCCAAGCTGCTCCAGCCCGTAGCGGTGCGAATAAAGAGGCGCCGGGTCCAGCCGCCCGCTCGCGACCGCGTCGACCGCTTCCTGAAGCCCGCGCAGGTTCACCTTCGGGTCGCGTTCATGCGCGTTGATGACGTCGATGCCCTTCCAGTTCCATTCCTGCATGTTGACCTGACGTGGGCCGTCCTGGTGATAGCCGGCCACGACCAGCTTGCCGCCGAAGCCGACAAGGGCGGTGGCAAGGTCCAGCGGCCATTGCTTGCCCACCGCCTCGATCACCCGTTCGCACAGCTCGCCGCCGGTCAGCTCCTTGACGCGCTCGATGATCGCCCAATGATCGTGCATCGGCACCGTCTCCGCCGCGCCGTAGCGGCGGGCGAGGTCGAGCGTGAAGTCGCGGCGGGAGATCGCGATGACGCGCGCCCCCGCCTCGGTCGCCAGCCTGGTGAGCACCGCGCCCAGAAAACCGATGCCGATGATCGCCACCGTCTGGCCCGGCCGGATATCCGCCCGCCGGAAAATGTTGAACGCGCAACCAAGCGGCTCGCCGGGAAAGGGCTGGCCGTCGAGCGCGGCCGGCAGCTTCACCGCCTGATCGGCACGAGCGACGTCGTAGTGGGCGAAGCTCTTGCCCGACAGCGCCGCCACCCGGTCACCGAC
>CAKTFL010000202.1 GCA_934555855.1 uncultured Sphingomonas sp.
GAGTTCATGACGTTCAACTTCGCCATGCAGGCGATCGACCACATCATCAACTCGGCCGCCAAGACCAACTACATGTCCGGCGGCCAGATGCGCTGCCCGATCGTGTTCCGTGGCCCGAATGGTGCCGCGAGCCGCGTGGGCGCGCAGCATTCGCAGAATTACGGGCCGTGGTATGCGAGCGTGCCGGGGCTGATCGTGATCGCGCCCTATGACGCGCAGGACGCCAAGGGCCTGTTGAAGGCGGCGATCCGTTCCGAAGACCCGGTCGTGTTCCTTGAGAACGAGCTGATGTACGGCCGCACCTTCGACGTGCCCAAGCTGGACGACTTCGTCCTGCCGATCGGCAAGGCGCGGGTGATGCGGCCGGGCAAGGACGTGACGATCGTGTCCTATTCGATCGGTGTCGGCGTCAGCCTGGAAGCAGCGGAGACGCTGGCGGGCGAGGGGATCGAGGCGGAGGTGATCGACCTTCGTACGCTGCGTCCGCTCGATCGCAAGACGGTGCTGAAGAGCCTGGCGAAGACCAACCGGCTGGTGGTGGTCGAGGAAGGCTGGCCGACCTGCTCCATCGCCTCCGAGATCGCGGCGTTCGTGATGGAGGAAGGATTTGATGACCTCGACGCGCCGGTACTGCGCGTCGCCAACGAGGACGTGCCGCTTCCCTATGCCGCGAACCTGGAAAAGCAGGCGCTGATCAGCGCCGCCAAGGTGGTCGAGGCGGTGAAGAAGGTGTGCTACCGCTCAGGTAGATGAGAGGTGAGCGGCGTCGCACTTGCGCTGGGCAGAATCGGACAGGTTCGTCGTGTTGGTCAGCGCCTGGCCCGCCCGCTCACGGACCGGGAACGCCTGCACCGACCGCAGTTCGAGCGGCTTCATGAACGCTGACGCGACGAGCGGGCGGTAGGTGTAGCGGATTTCGGCCAGGATCAGGGCCGAATTGGTGACGGGGGTCAGCGTCTTGCCGTTGACGGTGACCCCGGTTGCCAGGTCGCCATTGGTGGCGCCCTTGCCCTCGATGCCATATTGCGATGCTGCGTTCTTCGTGCCGAAGCAGCGCTGCCAGGTGATCTTGTAGCCGGCATTGCTGCCGGTCTGGCCGTTCGCTTCCAGGTCGGACAGGATCACGCGGCCCTGCTGGCCGAACTTGATCGAGGTCCCCGCGAAACGGATGCCGATCATCACCTGATTGACGTCCTGTTCGTCCATCGAGCCGCGCACGCGGGCGGCATTGTCCGCGCCCAGCATCGCGAGCTGATTGACGCGCAGCACCGTCACAGCGAGGTTAGCGACCTCGATCCCGGTCAGGCTGATGGTCAGCAGCACGGGCAGCGCCAGCGCGAACTCGATCAGTGCCAGTCCCGATCGATCGCGACCGATCCGCCCTGCGGTCGCGCGCAGCCCGGCGTCGCTCGGTACCTTGGTCAGGAGCATAGGATCTTCACCTGCTGCGCGCCGTAGGGCTGGTTGCGGATCAGGGTCCGGGTGTTCACCACCGCATTGGGCGACCAGCCGAGCCAGCGCGAGACCGGAAACAGGCGCGGCGCGGTGACCGTCACGTCGTAATAGACGATATCGTCACCCGTCCCGAGGTCCGCGCCACCGCCGCCGGTCGCGTCGTAACGGCCATTGCCGTTGCGATCCTCATAGCAGTCGCCGGTGTTGTACACGCCGACCGGTGCGGTATCGCCGGTGATGCGCTCTCCGCCGCCGACCGCCGAGAAGTTGTAGTAGCTGAGGGGGTTCACCTTGATCGCGTTCGGGTCGTTCCGGACCGCGCGGGGCAGGATGGTGCCAACCTCCGACCGGATAAGCTGCACGACCTGATCGCGGGTCCTGTTGCCGATCGTGGCGCGACGCGCGGCGCGCTCCATGGCCCCCGTCGCGAGCCCCTGAAGATAGACCTGATAGCCCAGATCGAGCGACCCCATGATCAGCGCGAGAAAGGGGCCGATGACCAGCGCGAACTCCACGGCGGTGACGCCCCGGCGATCGCGCCGCAGCCGGCGGGCCGCGTGACGAAGGCTCACGACGACAGCCTCAGTCCGCCGATGGTCTGCGCGATCTTCGCGAAGGTCTCGCGCAGCCTCTGGCTGTCGCTGGCGACAGCCCAATGGCTGTTGTCGTTTGGCTTCTCACCATCGGTCGCACATTCCCGCAGTTCTTGAGGGAGGGTGGAGATGCCGAAGCCGACTACCCAGATGGTATAGCCCTTGCCCTTCATCGAATTGCAGATGATGCTGGTGCGGCGGCGGTGAATGGCCTCCAGCGTGATCTCATCCGACGAGGGCGGGGCGAGCCGTCCGTCGATATTATTGACGCCCCAGGGATCGTTGGCGGTGGGCTTCACGTCGAGCGTGCCGTCGGTCATGAAGACGATGTGGCGTGAGATCTGGTAGCCGCCGGGCGCATTGCCGTCCTGGTTCTCGGACCCGAAAATCCCGTCGGGCGACAGGAAGCGCGCTCCCCAGATCAGGCCGATATCGTGATATGTTCCGCCGATCGCCGTCAGTGAATCGACATAGCTGTTGAAGGCGCCCGAGGATTTCGTGGCGGCGTTATAGTCCGATGCGTACACGGTGAGCTTGCTCGCCTCGCGGGGGCAGGCGGCATAGCCGTTGGCGATCCAGCCGCTGCTGCCAAGCCAGCCCCCCCCGCGGTCATATTGCACGTCCTGAAGGAACGGCTTCCACCGCGTCGCGGTCGAGCTGGGGATCAGGTCGATGTCGAGGTCGTTGGCGCTGCTCGGCCGGGTCAGCGAGGACGAGGCGTTGATGGTGTTGTCGGTCGATGCCTCTTCGATGCAGCCGCCCCAACGGATGCTGGACGGGGCGTCCCCGTTAGGGTTCGAGCCGTCGAACAGTCCGGTGTAGTAGGCCGGGTTCGCCGCACTGGCGTTTCGCACCAGCGGCGAGACGTCATAGCTGCGCTGCTTGTACGTCCAGTAATCGAACTTCTGCTGGGCGACCCAGGTCACCGGCGTCGTGGACGCCGATGCATAGCTTCGCGTGTAGGTGCCGGTCTGATGGCCGACATAGCAGGTCGAGCCGTAGTAACGCCGGCCGTAGGTCGTCCTTCGGCGTTGCTCGGTGGTCTTGTACGTCTTGTCGCGCACGTTGTCGGGATAGGCCGGCGGGTTTTCGTCAGTCTGAAGAAGCGCACCCGAAGTCGAAACAAGCTCATCCTTGTCCGCTGAAACCGGCTTCTTGTTACAATCTGCCTCGGAGATGTTGTAGTAGACGTTGTCCGCCTGCGGGTCGTTCCAGGCTATGGCGGAATCGTTGAAGTTGCCGTTGCTCAGAGCCGACTCTTTACCATAGGTTGGGCTGTACACGGTCTTGGTCACGGCCTCGCGTGACTGGTAGGTCCAATTCTCCGCACCTTGTCCGCCCGCCACGAACCCAGAATTGGCAGCGTAGAGGATCTTGCCGACATTGACGTTGCTGGAATAGGGTATGAAGCCGTACCTGACCCGGCCCGGCACCCCAACGGCCGCGCCCGGACCCAGTGCCGTGAAGAAGCCCTTCACCGCCTGCTTCAAACCGTCGAGCTTCGTCACGTTGTCGCCGGAGGGGACATCCTTCATCGATCCGGTGACGTCGAGCACGAACATCACGTCGGTGTTCGGGATGTTCAGGGTGGACTCGCAGCTGACACTGAGCTGCACCGTCTTGTAGCCGAAGATCTTCATGATCGTGGTCGGCATGACGATCGACGCATTGCCGATCACGACGCCGTCCGCGCCCTTGGCATAGGTGCGGGTCGGCGTACCGGCGCCATAGGTGCCGGCCGGAAAGTTGAAGTCGAAGAAGTCCCGCGCCTTCTGCTTTTCGGACTCGGTCAGCGTCTGGATCGTCGCCATCGCCTTGCGGCCGGCCAGCGCCCCGGCGTCGCACGCCTGTTGCAGGCGGGTATGGGCCATGTAGAGGCGGCTGGCGTCGATCGCGCCGCCGATCATCGCGAGCAGCGGGATCATGCTCACCGCGGTTATGGCCAGCACGTTGCCGCCCCGGTCCGCGGCAAGCCTGCTCATGAAGGGGCGGTCGCGCCCCTGATGCCGTACCATAAGTCCTACACGCCCAGCGGTGGATCCGCCAAGCTGACGCCTTGCCCGAAAATGGGTAAAAGCTACTGAAACCGCGTGGTTAACGCCGGAGTAACAGTGTGACTGAATGGCCGATCGTCCTGACCTATGCTCCGTCCGTCCGGCGGCCGGGGCTGGAAGCGCTATGGGCGCTGGACGCGATGCTGGGCGGCATCCTGCGCTCGACGCGGGAGCCGCTGGTCGGGCAGATGCGGCTGACCTGGTGGCATGAGGCGCTTCGCGCGCTGGACGACGGCCCTGCGCCCGCGGAGCCGAGGCTGGCGGCGCTTTCCGCCTCCGTGCTGCCGTTCGGGGTGACGGGAGCGGCGCTGGGCGAGGTCGTGTCCGCCTGGGAGGTGCTGCTCGCGCAGCCGCTGGGCAGGGCGGAACTGCTGGCTCATGCCGAAGGGCGGGGAGCGGGGCTGTTCGATGCGGCGACGGTCGTTCTGGGCGAAGCCATGCCGTCGGTCGCGCTGGCCGGGCAGGGGTGGGCGCTGGCCGACGTCGCGCGCAACCTGTCCGACGAAAGGCTGGCCGGCGAGGCAAGGGCGCTTGCCGAGGAGCGGCTGGCGGCGGCGTTGTCGGTACGCTGGCCGCGCGCGCTCCGAATGCTGGGCGCGCTCGCCTGGAGCGCCCGGCTGGACCTGGCCGTGCCGGCACGGCCGGCGGGGCATCCGGCACGGATGGCGCGGCTGCTCCGCTTCCGGCTTACCGGCCGTTAGAGCGCGACACAGGCAGGTTGAAGTCGTCTGTATCGGCCACTCACC
Organism: uncultured Sphingomonas sp.; assembly: GCA_934555855.1. The sequence goes on from CAKTFL010000202.1 coordinate 4,849, forward strand.
CCTCCCACCCGGGTGCATGGGACGAGGGCAACTCACCCCGCCACGC